>JAPLGY010000038.1 GCA_026389955.1 Caldilinea sp.
CAGGTTGCCGATCAAGCGCAAGATAATTGCCACATCCTGCGGGGCGAAGCTCCACAAGTATTTTCCTCGCGGCGCACTTTGTCGAGGCTGAGCCGGTGGGAATGGATATAATTGGTTGGTTGCGTAGATTACCCGATTTTCTTATCGTCTTTCAAGTTGTCGGATTGGGCGTCCGATCCCACGGCTGCGCCGTTTGCGTACAATGACCTCAATCGGGTTGGCTACGCGCTCCAAGTTTTCCGGTTCCATCTGCACTTTACGCTGTGAACCGAGAAAACGCAACAGGATTTCCACACGGGCAGCCGGTTTTAGCGGGCCCAGAAACACAGCCTCCAGACCAGCCAGCGGACCACTCTGCACTCGCACGGTGTCTCCTGGATGGAAAGGATGCTGAATCAGACCACCCTGCTCGTTGACCTGTTCGACAGTCTCCCGCAGGGCAAAAACAACTTGTGGGTTTAACGGCTGTGGAATCCAGTCAAACGACACAACACGAATGATACCAGGGCTGCTGTTGATCAGGGAGGTCGGCAAGCCGCTGGCGGGAGCCTGCACAAAAAAATATCCTGGGAAAAGTGATGCCCGTTGCCGTTTGCCACGACGTGTTTGAAGCACCTCAGGCAGATAGACTGTCATATCAAGACGGCTCTGCAGCACAGCGGCTGCCATCAGTTCTTTTTGCGTCTGTGCATGGACCACATACCAGGGGATGTCGTTTTCAGAGCTGTTCATAGGTTTACAATTTTTTTGATACTTACAGACTGAATTCGGGTAAGCGCCGCCTTCTGTGCACAATTGCTGCCATTAACGACAGCTCAGACACACAGACACACCGGGTATGGGCAGCCAGCCGGAGCATTGGCTTCAACGATCTGGTTTACCATTTTGGGACGGCCTGGTTTCTGCGACGAAACCAAGTCACAGCAAGTTCCAAAATAGCACAGCACAAGGGTTCCTGCAAAATCATTCGACTCGCGTATTTGCCAACGTTCCAAACGCAACCAATTAACCAATTCAACAGGTCGCTTTTTAAGCCAAAGATCTGGTAAACTAAAAAGAGGCAACCTTGTTTGCGCAGCATCGAAAGGAGCTCTTCAATGGACGTGCCGATGGATGCACTGTGGATGTGGGGGTGGGTGGCGCTGGCAATTCTGTTTTTGATCGCCGAGCTGTTCACGGCCGGGTTCTTCCTGTTCTGCTTCGGGGTCGGGGCAGGAGCCTCTGCGCTGGCGGCTTATCTGGGACTCGACCCCTTTGTGCAGATCACGGTCTTTGTCCTCGTCTCCGGCGCCGCTGTGCTGGCGGTGCGTCCGCTCACCCGGCGCTTCAACGAACGGCAGCGCAATTTTGTCGGCAGCGACCGGGTGCTTGACAAAGCAGCCCAGGTGCTCGTCGCGATCGACCCAGCCCGCGGCACCGGCCTGGTGCGCGTCGACGCCGAGGAGTGGCGCGCCATCTCGGCGTCCGGCGAGACGATCGTCCCAAATGAGGTCGTCACGGTGCTCCGGATCGAGGGCACCCGGCTGGTCGTGCGCCCCGGCCGGCCGGGTTCGCCGACATCTGCCTAGGTGACAACCGGGGAGCCCCGGCTGTCTTGTGTACACGGTTCAAGGAGGTTCTATGCAACTGGCTCTGGTTTTTCTGGTGTTGGGCTTGCTCCTGTTTCTGGTCTTTTTGTTGGCCGCACTGGGCATCCGTATCGTCTCTCCCTACGAGAAAGGGGTCATCGAACGACTGGGCCGCTATCTGCGCACTGCTCAGCCAGGGCTGCAGTTTATCGTCCCTTTCATCGACACAATGCGCAAAGTCGATATGCGCGAGCAGGTGGTCGATGTCCAGCCCCAAGAGGTGATCACCAAGGACAATGTGGTGGTCACAGTCGACGCCATTGTCTACTACGAGGCGACCGACCCGGTCAAGCTGACCTACAACGTGGCTGATTTTTACAACGCCTCCACCAAACTTGCCCAGACCAATCTGCGCAATGTCGTCGGGGAGACCGAGCTCGACGAGGCGCTGACGTCGCGCGAGATGATCAACGCCAAGCTGCGCTCCGTGCTCGACGACGCCACCGACAAATGGGGCGTGCGCGTGGTGCGGGTCGAAATCAAACGCATCGACCCACCTGCCGACGTGACCGCTGCCATGCACCGCCAGATGAAGGCAGAACGCGACAAGCGCGCCCAGATTCTCGACGCCGAAGGCACGCGTGCCGCCCGCATTCTCGAAGCCGAAGGTGAGGCCGAAGCCGTGCGTCGGGTCGCCGACGCCGAACGTTACAAGCTGGAGGTGGAGGCGACAGGACAGGGAAATGCCATCACAACCGTCTTCGGCGCCATCCGCAATGCCAACGCCGACGAACGGGTGATCGCCATCCAGTATCTGGAAGCGCTCAAGGTCGTGGCCAATGGGACTGCCTCCAAGGTCTTTATCCCCTACGAGGCGACCGCAATCCTAGGCGCGCTGGGCAGTGTGCAGGAATTGTTTGCCGGCTCCCCCAAAACCAACCCTCGGCCCGAGCCGGGCAGCCCCACGCCCTGAACGACTCGCCGACCTGGCCGGTGAACGGCCGGGTCGGCGCAGCCAGGACGCGATAAAACAATCGCTGTGCTGTGACCGAGCCGAGACTTTGGCATCCGCTGCCTGGCCCTATCTTGGTCGCTGGGCTTGCGATGAATGAGGCCGAACGGATTCAGAACCATACCCGATGAGAGCGGGGGCAGAACGACGATACAGGGGAGGCACTCTTGTTGTATCGGCGAGAATCGTCTCCCACACGCTGACTCGTCGCAGCCAGTCAGCCGGGTGATGGGAGCAAGCAGGGCTTTGATGCTGCTCTCAAACGCGTTGCCGAGGCTTGTCCTGGGCCCAGTCAAAGGGTTGACAGGGTTGCCCTGGCTGTGGCATTCGCTGGCGAGCAGAATGCCCCCGGCTGCGCCACGTTCGCGCAGCGTATCGCCGACAAAGAAGCCAAGAAAGCCGCTGCCGCCGGTGGCAATCACGCGTTTGTCTTGCCAGAAGGTGGTGCGATCGGGCCAGGCGGAGGCATTGGGGCCACCGTTGACATGGCGTGTAGGATACACTGGCAGCAGGGAAGGTTAATTTTTTTGGGGGGGGCATCGAGCTTGTGTCGCGGCTGACCGTTGGGTTTGCTCGTGTCCCACACGTTTTACAACAGCCTCGCCAACAACTCCGCAGGGACACGTACTCGCAGCGCCGGATACGTCTCGATCAAGCGGGCAATGTCGGCCAGGTCTTTCTGGCGCTTGCTGGCGCGTTGCTCTGGATCGCTTGCTGCCCATACCTTTCCCTGCAGCGTATCTTCCAGACTGGCAACTGGCAACGCCAGTCCGAGCACCTCCTGTGTCTGCGCCCGTTCGGGAAAGCCGGTATAGCGCACATCCGTCTGAATCTGTACACGTAAGGCAGAATCTTCGGCATAGACGTTCAGGCTGTGTGGATAGTGACGCACCGTAAACATGCGCATCAGCACTTCTTCCAATGGCTCAAGCTGCTCAACCGCAACTACCAAATCCAAATCAAGGCTCACCACCGGCTCGACATAGGCGTTGACAGCCTGTCCACCAATCACACAATAGTGAATGTTCCGCTCAGCCAGCAGCGATACGAGCCGTTCCAGGAACTCTGCCCGATCCATTGTTACTGCTTTCCAATAGGCAAGTGCTTGCATGGTTTGCTCTTCATTACGTCTTGCTGCCCTTGAGCGTTGACGCTATCAACAGGATACTGCTCTTCTCCGGCGTTCACAGGACCCGTTTTTTTCGGAAAATTGGGGCGAAGGGCGAGACGTCGGTAGCCACTATTTTACCTGTTATCGCTGTCGCCAGCCATCACACCTTCCGAGAAACTCGGCTCTTCATTCTGCAACCAAAGTATACCACAGCTGCGTTCGCGCTGGGGACACATCCGGCAGAGCTTTACGCCACGTGGCGCGTATCGACCAGCAGCCGGGCGGCGCCAGCCAGCCCAAACTTGAGCTTCAGGAACGAGTCTTTGACCTCATTTCTCTCCCAGCCATTCTTCGCGTGAAACACCAGCCTGGCTCAACATCCGGCGCAAGAAGGGCGACGGGCAGTTTGGGCAGGGCTCTGCTGCAACCTGGTTTCCTCCTCATTGCTCACCGGCGGCGTAGAACTGGCGCAACTCCTCCGGGCGCGTCACGCTGCGGATGGCTTCATGCACAGCTTTGAGCACGTAGGTATCTTCGATCTGCGCAATCTCTGGCAGCAGCCGCAGCCCTTCCAGCCCAATGCGCAGTTCCAGCCCCAACTCGATGCCGTCGAGCAGCCCCAGGCGCAACCCGCGCTGTTCGCCGCGCTGTTCGCCACGCTGTTCGCCACGCTGTTCGCCGCGCAGTTCGCCGCGCTGTTCGCCTTGTCGAATCCACTCTTGTGCGATTGAGCCGATCAT
>JAPLGY010000052.1 GCA_026389955.1 Caldilinea sp.
GAGATCGAAAAAGGATGGGGTTCGTCAGAGAGGGGGGCTGCTGTCTGTCGAACGTTGAAAAAGACAAACTGTCCCGGCTGTGCCGCAAACGGGCGATCCAGCTGGATCTGCAGCTCTGTGACCCCTGGTTGTGGAGTGACAGCGACCAGCTTGCCAGCGGATGGGGGAGCCCAACGACGATAAAGCCCCAGCCGGTAAAGCCAGGCATAACAGCCCACTCCCAGAATCGCCATGAGGTACCAGTCCGTCTGCAGCAGGATCGCATGCAGGCTGCCGGCCAGAAAGGGCACGCCCATCAGCTGGTGTGACTGCAGCCAACGGCGATACGGCAGTTTGACCCAGAGAGTGAGAGCCACCAGCAAGCCTAGACCGATGACGCCCACCATTCCCAGCGTGTAGTGGGTGTCGACGAACGGCACCAAATACTGGGCCAGGACCTGCTGATCCGGGATCGCCTGCACTGCCAGCACCAGCAGATGCAGGATCAGAAAAATCAGCGCTGTGGTCCCCACCTGCGCATGGAGCTGATAGGAACGGTCCAACCCACCTGTCAGATCCTCGACCCACTGCCAACGGGCCGCCAGAATAAAATTCAGCCCCATAAAAAGCATGCCCCAAAAACCCAGTGATGTGCCGAGTTCGTACCAGGGGTCGGCTGTGTCGGCAGCGAACCAAAAGCGGCTGCTCTCCCAGCGCAGCTCGATCCCCCCCCACAGGTTTTGAAGGGCAGTGAACCCGACAAAGGCCCACATGCCATAGATCACCCATTCTACAAGAGGATAACGCAGGCAGTAGACCCGCCACTCCTTGATGCTCGGCAGGCTCCGGAGGCGCAGTGTGTGCATGGATGTCTCCTTTTCTGTTTGTGCAGACGAAAAATAACAGCAGGTCAACCATCAGAGCTCAGGCCGGAAACGTCTGTCGAGCGGCCCTGACCGCCAATGACGACGATAAACTCACCCTTCAACGAGCTCTTCTGGCGGACAAGGGAGAGGAGGGTGGAGAGGGGGGCGCGTTCGACCTGTTCGTAGCGTTTGGTGAGGTCGTTGGCAAGCGCAGCAGGCCGGTCTCCATATACGGCCAGGGCATCTTCTAAAAAAGCAGCCAGACGAAAAGGACTTTCATAAAAAATCAGCGTGTGCGGAGACTCCTGGTCAACGCTGAGAAAACGACGACGTTGGCTGCTTTTGCGCGGGGAAAAGCCGCGAAAGGTAAAACTGTGCAGCGGAAGACCAGAGAGCACAACTGCCATGATCAACCCGGTTGGACCTGGAATCAGGGTCACAGGAATTTGTGCAGCGATCGCCCGCCGCAACAACGAGTAGCCAGGGTCAGAAATGCCCGGCGTGCCAGCGTCAGTCACCAACGCAATGTTGGCCCCTGTCCGAAGCAAACCAACGATGCGTTCGCCCGCTCGCACTTCGTTGTGTTCGTGAAAGGCAATCTGAGGTTTGTGGATCTCATAGTGGTTGAGCAAGACGCCGGTCGTGCGCGTGTCCTCGCTCGCAATGTAGTCTACACTGCGCAGCGTCTCCAAACCACGCAGCGTGATGTCACCCAAATTCCCGATCGGTGTTGCGACAAGATAAAGCATCACAGGTCTCGCCAGACCGCTGCACTGCGCTGCAAACCTGCCACCATGGACTCTATAGCCTTTCAAAACCCATTCAAACATCTGTTCCTACACAATGTTTGAATCTCTGCGCGCACGCGTCTGTCAATTCGCCCAGACCCGCTGTACACTCAAAAACTGAACTTTACCCCAGTCAGCTGCTCGGAAAGCTCCCAAAAACGTCGAAGCGCAGCTGCGTCGCTGGCCGCACTGTGGGCTTTTTGTTCGGCCGGATAGCCGAATAGATTGAATTTGCGCGGGCCATAGAAGACACCCCCCTTGGCCTCTGGAGCTGTCATCCCATACAAGATCGGCAATACCCCCATACCAATGTCCTGGGCCAAAATGGGCTTGATGACACGATAAAGAAGCGCCTCAAATTTCGCTTCTGACTGCTCAACACTGTTTGTTTGTAGGTTGCCAATGACAAGACCTGGATGCGAAACGTTCGCAACCGTGTCCCGCTTTGCCGCGCTCAGACGTTTCTGCAGCTCAAATGTGAAAAAAACATTCGCCAGTTTGCTCTGCCCATAGGCAGCCCAGCGACTGTACTTCTTTCGACCCATCAAATCCTCAAAGTGAATCGCCCCCATGTAGTGTGCACTGCTGCTCACTGTGTGAATCCGCGCCTTGGCGCGCTTGACAATCAGATCCAACAAAAGCCCCGTCAACGCAAAATGACCCAGATGGTTGACGCCGATCTGCATCTCAAACCCATCCGGCGTCTCCTGACGCGGGATCGCCATCACCCCCGCATTGTTGAGCAGGATGTCCAAAAATTCATACTTCTGCCTGAAGGCAAGGGCAAAAGACCGGACAGAACTCAAATCGCCTACGTCAAGCCCCATCAGATCCACGGCAGCTGCAGGCTGTTCCTGCAAAAGCGCTCGGCGAGCAGTTTCACCTTTCTGAAGATTCCGTGCCGTCATCACAACGGTTGCGCCTTTTGCCGCCAATGCTTTCGAGCACTCAAAACCTAGCCCACTGTTGGCACCAGTCACAACCGCCACTTTGCCTTGTAAACTCGGTATCTCGTCTTGCGTCCATTTTGTCGGGTTCATCGCACTTTCTCCCAAAAGCTTGTTTGCGTCGCGCAGCACGCATTGCTGCCGGCCGTCCAAAACGCCCAATGTTTTTCCGAACAACGTTTGGAATTTTAGTGCGTGTTTGTCTACCTGTCAATTTTCCCAGGCTGGTGGATCAACGAGCCGTTCGTTTGCTTGACCCCGGCCTTTTGCCCTGACCAACACTCCCCACCAGCAATCCCAGGTCAGCTGGCCGCCCAGCCAACACCAAGCTCGTGCAGCTTTTGAGTGGTGGGATTGCCAGTGGCAATGTCCCAGCCAGCAAGACGGTAATAAAGATCTTTGGCCAGTTCGATCTCTTCTTCGGTGACTCGATAGCCGTCGCTGACACCCCCTTTGAGTGGCTGGTGAAGACGTTGCGGCAGCTTGTCGTCCTGGCGGGTGAACCCTTCGCGCGCGTTGAAAACCTTCATGAGGTTGACCCGGCGAGCACCAACTTCCATCAGCTCCGAAAGAGTGATCTCCCAGCCCGTAACCGCGTTGACGACCTGGGCAACAGTGCCAGGCCCGTAAAGCTGCCAGGTGGCTCCCCAGTCAAACTGACAAAGATTGAGTGCATCCATGAGGCCCGTCCAATACTGGGTCACAAGCGTGAATTCAACCTTAGCCTCGCCAAGGTCGGTGGCAGGAACAGGACGGGTAAGCCCTAGCTCAGCCAGCCACCCCAGGCTGCGCGCACCGGAGTTCTCTTCGTAAGAAGTGTCATGTTCGCTCGACTGGTGGTCAGCCCCAAATGGGTTGACAGCATAGATCAACCCCATGCTGCGTTTGACCTGGGGCATGTGGGCAGGAGCTTCACTCCCCTTGACCGTGATCAGCCGCGTTTGGGCGTCCGGTCCGATCTGGGCAGCAGCGCGCGCCGAACCCTCAGCCAGCAGGTTGCCCAGCCGCCCTCGACGGAAGGCCATCGCTTCGAGTGCGGCGAGCATTGCGTGAGCATCTCCCCAGCGCAGGGCAAGCCCGTCGGTGTCGAGGTCGGTGAGGATGCCATCCTCGTAGCATTCGATGGCCCAGGCGATGGTAGCACCGGCGCCGATGGTGTCCAACCCGTAGTCGTTGCAGAGGGCATTGGCCTTGGAGACGGCGGCGAGGTCGCGCACTTCACAGTAGGAACCAAAGGTCGCAATGGTCTCATATTCTGGACCGCCTAGCTCGCGTTTGACCTGATACGCGTCGTCGGTCTCAACCTCACGCTTGCAGCGCACGGCACAGGCGTAGCAGGTGTCGCGGCTCACCAGAATGGTTTCAGCCAGTCGTTCCCCCGAAATTTCCTCGCAGCCGTCAAAGGTGCCACTCTGATAGTTGCGTGTCGGTAGCCCACCAGCAAATTCCTGGCTCAACACCACCCCTGCTGTGCCCAGCTTGCCCAGCTCCTGCATCCCATGGTTGCGCTTGAACTCGGCAGCACCCAGTGCGGCTACCTGTTTGACACCGGCTGGGTCGGCGTACGAAGGACGCAGCGAGCCACGCACTGCAATCGCTTTGAGATTTTTGGAACCCATGACGGCCCCCAGCCCAGTGCGGCCTGCAGCTCGGTTTCGCATGTTGATAATCGCAGCCACACGCACAAGGTTCTCCCCGGCTGGCCCGCAGCAGGTAACTTCTACTTTGGAGTCGCCCAGTTCCTGGCGCAAACGAGTCTCCGTCTCCCAGGATCCAAGCCCCCAGAGGTGAGAGGCGTCGCGCAGCGCTGCCTGGCCGTCGTGAACCCATAGATATACTGGTTTTTCCGCTTTGCCAAAAAAGACAACACCGTCAAAGCCAGCGTTTTTGAACTCGGCTGGGAAAAAACCGCCAGCCTGTGAGTCGCCAATCGCCCCGGTCAGCGGCGACTTGGCATTCGCCGTCATCCGACTCTGGCCCGAAAAAGGGGCCCCTGTGAGCACACTCAACATCAACGTAAGCACATTGTCCGGACCAAGCGCATCAACTCCAGGAGGCATGTGCTTGAGCAGATAGTACATGCCAAAGTTGGTCCCCCCCATGTAGGTGCGATACCAGCTTTCATCGTGTTGGTCGATCTGGATATGGCCGCTGCTGAGGTCGACGATCAGAATTTTGCCATGGTATCCGTGTGGCATCAGATGGCTCCTTGGGCAATCAACAATGGTTTGAGAACTGGTTTTATAAAGATTGGTTTGTCTGGCGCGCATAGGCCTGCAAGGCACGTTTCAAATGGCCGTCGCTGGCCGCAAGCAGGGTGTCAACCACAGCACCGCTGGCTCCAGTGAGCAGCGCAAAAGCAGCTGCCTTCACACTCGGAAAGGTCTCCAGCGCAGCAGCTGCACGGTCCGGGCCAACCCCCGCAATCGCACAAAGGATTTGAACTGTGCGCGCTCGCAGTTTGGCATTGGAAGGCCGTAGATCCACCATCAGATTTTCGTAGACTTTGCCCAGCCGAACCATCGCAGCAGTGGAAATCAGGTTGAGCACCATCTTCTGGGCAGTCCCTGCCTTCATTCGGGTAGAGCCGGTGAGCGCCTCCGGCCCACAAAGAACTACGATGGGATGGTGGGCAACTGCTTCCATGGCGCTGTTCGGGGTGTTGACCACGCAGCCGACCCGGGCACCTCTGCTGCAGGCGTAACGCATCGCAGCCAGCGTGTACGGGGTTGACCCCGAAGCAGCAATGCCTACTACGATGTCCTGTGCTTCTAGATTCAGGGCTTGCAGATCCTGCACAGCCTCTTGGACGTTGTCTTCGGCCCCTTCGATCGAGCTGCGAAGCGCGGCGTCGCCGCCTGCAATCAGACCGACAACCTGGCCAGCGTCTACCCCAAAGGTGGGCGGGCACTCTGAAGCGTCAAGTACCCCCAGCCGTCCGCTGGTGCCAGCCCCTACATAGATCAGACGGCCGCCAGCAGCCAATACATCGACGACAACATCGACCAGACCCGCAATCGCAGGAAGAGCCTTTTCAACAGCAGCAGCAATCTGCTTGTCTTCCTGCTGAAGAACAGTTACTACGTCCAAGGTGGCCAGTTCGTCGAGCCGCAACGTGCGAGGGTTGCGCTCCTCGGTGAGTGGCGTCTGCGGATACATGGAAAATCCTAGCCGTTCAGTGTGCCCTTGGTGCTGGGGACCCCTTGGCGGCGTGGGTCGATCGTTGCCGCAGCGTCCAGGGCTTTGGCCAGTGCCTTGAAGAGGGCCTCGATTTTGTGGTGGTCGTTGCGGCCATAGAGCACACGGGCGTGCAGATTGAACCGTCCGTGGATGGCGAGCGATTCAAAGAGAT
>JAPLGY010000389.1 GCA_026389955.1 Caldilinea sp.
GGGGGGAGGTCCTGTTTGTGCTCAACATCGCTGGCTTCCCGAAGCAGGTCTCTCCTGCCCAAATTGCCCAGATCTTTGCCGGGGGCGCCGCCAAAGTACGGGAGGCAGGGGCAGTCGTCGCAGGGGGCCACACGATCACCAGCCCAGAACCCTTCTACGGGCTGGCGGTGACCGGGCGCGTCCACCCAGACCAGGTGCTGCGCAAAGGAGGAGCCGAGCCAGGGGACCAGCTCTATTTGACCAAACCGCTCGGAACCGGCGTGATCACCACAGCCGCCAAACAGAGCGGTGCGGGCTGGACGCGCTGGCTCACACGCCTGCGCCGCAGAGGCCCTGCGCTCGAACGCAGCGACCTCGACACCGCCATCATCTCCATGCTCCAACTGAACCAGAGCGCCGCACGCGCCGCACGCGCCGCCAATGTTCGCAGCGCCACAGACATCACAGGCTTTGGGCTGCTCGGCCATGCCAGCGAGATGCTGCTGGCCAATCAGGCCGCCGTGTCGTTCCACATCGAGACGGCCCAGGTGCCTGTGCTGCCCGGCGTCTGGCAGTCGCTGAAGGCAGGCTATCTGACGCGCGGCTCAACGCGCAACCCAGCTCATTTTGGCCAGCATGTCCGCTTTGCCCCCAGCCTCTACCCGGCCTGGCGCACCTTGCTTTGGGAGTCAGAGACCAGCGGCGGGCTGCTCCTGGCAGTGCCCAAAGCCACCCAGGTCGCGTTCGAAGAAAGCTGTGCCGCTCAAAAACAGCCTGCCTGGCGGATCGGCCAGGTCGTCCCGGGCGACGGAATCCAGGTCGTCTGAAACGCTGCACATGGCAGAAAACGGTGGATGGCCCGGTTTGCAGAGCAAACCGGGCCCTCCACCACCCCGACGGCTCCGCCATCGTCACATCGACTCGACCACCAGCCGCCCCTGCATGGCCGGATAGTGGCCGGCGACCGTGCAGATCACGATGTACTCGCCCAGCTCGACAGGCGCCGTGAAGGTGTCCGTCGCCTTTTCTCCGGCCGCCAGCACACCGGCCGCCCACAAAATCAGGTCGCTGTTTTGATCCGGCAGGAAGGGAACCGGCAGCTCGGCATCCTTCTGCACGATCGCCCAGTTGTGATCCAGCCCCCCCAGGTTCTCCAGGTTGACGGCCACTTCTGCGCCCGCCGGCACGCGCCAGACCGGCGGCTCCGCCAGGTTGTTGTTGTCCTCACCGAAGTAGATGTCGTGCATCGCCACCTCCAACGTGGCGGCGATGACTGCCTGCGCAGAGGGAGCCTCCGGTTCCGCCGCCACCACTGGAGTGGCAGTCGGCGCTGAGGTAGCGGTGGGCTCCGGCGTAGCGGTGGGCTCCGGTGTGCTGGAACCGCCGCAGCCGGACAGAACCCCCAAAACGACCAGCCAGGCTATAAAGTGTTGACGCATGTTTCAATCCCTTTCTTTTTCTTCAAAGCGATTTGTGAAAATTATCGCAAGTACACCATAACACAACTCTGTTCCTGCCGAGCGTTCTTTGGCTTCCAAATGGCTGTGCAGAAGTTTTTGTGGGGCAGCATGTTTGTCGGCTCTCTCCAGTTTGGATATACTGAAAGAACTTTTGTTCGAT
>JAPLGY010000013.1 GCA_026389955.1 Caldilinea sp.
GTCTGGATTTTGCATTCTGCCGGGCGGTGCGTCTGTTGTGTGCGCTGCCTGCGCCTGGGCTGTCTCTCAGCCAGTTTGCCAACCAGATCCAGGCGAACCGGGCTGCACTGGGCGAGGATTTTGTCCAGCCTGCCTTCATCGACAACCACGACATGAACCGATTTTTGTGGGCGGCAGGCAACGACCTGCGGCGCCTGCGTCTGGCTCTGGCGCTGCTTTTTGGCCTGGGCGGGCCTCCCTGCCTCTACTACGGCACCGAAGTAGGATTGGGGCAGCCACGGGCCAAAGGTCCATGGCGTGAAGAAGCGCGTCACCCAATGTTGTGGGGAGAGGCGCAGGATGCGATGCTGCTGGCCTACACCCGGTGGTTGACAAAACTGCGGCGCAGCCACCCAGCGCTGCAAGAGGGCGCAATGGCCACGCTCTATCTGGACGATACGCGCGGGCTCTGGCTGGTCGAACGCTCCCTGGCCACCGATCGGATCTGGCTGGCTGTCAACCTGTCGGCAGAGATCCAGACGCTCGAACTGCCAGCAGGAGAGGGGGTGGACTGGGAAGGCACACCGGTTGCCGGCACGGTGGCACTTGCACCGGTGAGTGCCACCTGGTACCGCATGACCCCCAGAGTGGCGGCCCAGGCGTCCTCTGGGTGAGCCCCGTGCAGACACAATTGGCACTCTTTTGACGACCCACAGATCAACTCTCCGCGAAAGACAGCCCGGTCGGGTACCTTTGTAGACAGCCTGGCACTGCCCATTCACCGCTGGTTCTGCGATTCGGCTGGGTTTGCTGCGCAATGGGTCGAGCAAGTTCTGGCAGAGTGGAACATTCGGCCTGGACATATGATTCTGGATCCGTTTACCGGCTCAGGCCACATTGCGGCAGCCTTTGATCCGCTGCAACCTGCTCATCTTCGATGAATATCGACAGCTGTGGTCTTGAGTTCATGGCGGTGTGTGTGCAGAGGGGAGAGGGCGCTGGCGATGCCGGTAAAGAGTCCTATCTGTTTGATGAGAATGGTGGAAAGTAGCCCAAAATGAATGAAATACACCCCGCTGATGCAGAGGGCAGAGGGCCCTACCACAGACCAAAAATTTTTCCACATATTGGTTTCATACTCTTTGGCCATCTCAAACAGCACGCCGAGTTCGGCTAAGCCTCCATGCATCAAGATAATCTGGGCAGTATCCTTCATGATCGCCGGAGATGATATAGGTCGACCGAATGCCTTGTTGCCGCAACTTTTGGACAGTCGCCTGTGCTTCTGGGCGGAGGGTCGGCTGTAATTCAATGGCACCGACCAGTTCATCATCGATCGCAACCATCACGAGTGAATGGCCTTGTGCATGGCAATTCGTTTGAATGGCTTCTATCGCCGGCGGAATAGGAATTTCTTCTTTGCCCATGAAGCGGTTGCTGCCGACGCGCACAACCTGTCGGCGGCTTTCAGCTGATGTGAGGGTAGTGTGGACGACAACCTTGACTCCATAGCCCACTTCATATTGGGCCTGATCCAATGGCAACAGGGGGGCAGCACGTGTCTTCGCCTCTTCGACAATGGCCAGCGCAATTGGGTGGCGTTGTTTGCCCTCAGCGGTTGCCGCATAGCTGAGCATCTGTTCCTCTGTATAGGTGCTGCAGCTGTGGACGGCGCACACATGGGGCTGATCCAGTGTCAATGTCCCTGTCTTATCAAAAACCACTGTGTCGACGAGGGGCAGGCGATCCAGGGCCAGACCATCTTTGATCAAGATGCCTTTATGTGACAGTATTTTGAAAAAGCTCAAAATACTCAGCGGTGCAATGAGCGACATCCGATAGCCTATATGTGAATTGAGCACGGCAATGGCAGAACCTGGCCCCAACAGCGGCCAGGTCAGGACGCTTGCCACTAAAATGGGCAGGACTGTGCGATCTGCCAACTCCTCGGCCCGCAACTGTGCGTCGGCTTTATAGTTCATGGTCTGATTGAGAATGGTCCCAATCTGTGCTACGGTGGTGTCGGCTCCGGCCTTTTCGACTGCAATGCAGATTTCTCCCGACAAAACCACTGTCGAGGCAAAGACCGGATCGCCCTGTTCCTTCTCAATCGGTTGTGCTTCGCCGGTCAGCAAGTGTTGATCGACCGATGCGATGCCCTCAACAATCGTACCATCGACCGGGATCATCTCACCGGTATGCACAACCACAACGCACCCTGCTTCCAACTGTTCAAAGGGGGTTTCAAGCTCGGCGCCATCGACCAGCAACCAAACGGTTTTGGGTTGTTGTTGAAAGACATCGATAAAATCTTTTTGCGAGTTAGCTTTGACGTGCAACAGAAGCTTGCGACTCAGTGCAAACAAAAAGGCGGTCAGGCTGCCCGGAATAAAATAGCCAAACGTGACACAACTGAGCATGGTCAGCCCAGTGATAAAGCTGACGCCAACGCTTCTTTTTTTTTGGAGAGATTTGTAGGCATCTTTCCACATCTCTGCGACGATCACAAGGATGTAGGGCACACTCAAAAAGCCCAGCGGTGCATACAAAAAGGAGCCCAAAAGGGCAAAGCCGAGTGAAACGGAAGAGAGGGTCATCGCGAAATTGACCATCTGCTCGGCTTTGGGATTTTTGTGCAGATCTCGAGAGGGATGATACTCGCGCTGTGCAAGTACTGGGGGTTCTGCAGCCGGCGGGTTCTGTTTTGGTTGAATCACAGGGAGGCGCAGCGTTTGCATCAGCGTTTTTGGTTTCGACCTGCGGTAGATCTTACCCTCAAAGAACAAAGTCCAGCCGGCGGTTGCCAATTCTGTTAGCATACTTGTTGAACTTTCTACACCTGTACTTCCCGTGTATAAGCGACCTGCATATAGTCGGGAAAAGGTTGGATATTGTCTAAGCGATGCTCAAAAATTTGTACCGCGCCCTGTTGTGCGACCTCTTCAAAACCGGCAAAACGGTAGGTGAGATTCATCATACGATTGCGATCGGTGGGTACAAATTCAGCTTGCAAGCGCACTCCTTGCGCTTTTGCGCGCTGTAACAGGTGGGTGATCAAGACCCCGCCTACCCCGCGCGAGAGAACACGGCACGACATCAACAACAATTTGATCGTCCAGCAGGCTGGTGTACATTCTAACAGGGCCAACCCAATGTGGCCATAGGGGCCGTAGGTATCTTCCAAGTTTGCAATCAACAATTGGTGATGAGGAGATTGCCGAAAATGGTTCAACTCTGCATAGCTGTAGGTATAGCCAGTGGCGTTGAGCTGATTGGTGCGGACGGTTAATTCTTCGGCACGTTGCAGATCTTCTTCCTGGGCGGGAAAGATCCGCAAACGCATCGACAGCGAAGCCAAAAAAGCTGTTTGTGGTCCCTCAAAACTCTTTTCCGCTGTGTCACGTGCGATATTGCTCAGATACATCTGCCGACGCCTTTGCGCGTCGCGAGTAATAAATTTGGGCTGCATGGCCGGCAGGGTGAGCAGTTGGTCCAGGTCGGTTCCCTCAAAAGAGCGAACCATTGGCCAGGAAAAATGAACTTCATCGCGCTCAAAAGGCTGGTCATCGACAAAGGCAATCGTCTCCAGACCAATGTTGAGCGCTTTCGCAATTTTTTCAATAGCGGTCGCTTTGGAGTTCCAATTGATCTGGGGATAGAGAAAATACTCAGCCAGACCAAACCGAGCCAGTGTTTGCATGGCAGCAGTGTGTTCATTTTTACTGGCAATGGATTGGAGAATTCCGCGCGCATCCAAGGTTTGGATCACCTCGACAATCCCAGGGCGCAGCGTGACATGCCGATCTTCCAGCAGCACGCCTTCCCAAATTGTCTGATCCAGATCCCAAACGACACACTTAATCTTTTTTTCTTTGACAGGCTCAGGCGTTGTCTGGTCAGGCGTTGTCTGGTCAGGCGTTGCAACTGCATTCATGGGCTGAATCTCCGGCGACTGATGATCAACAGTAAAGTTGTTTTTTTGCCATGAACTGCTGAACGTGTTGGTATTCTATGTGGCTTGCCGACGTTCAACCAAATTGGCTATCACTGTGACGGTGCGAAAATTATCCAAACGCAAATCCTGATTGTTCAGCTGTATATTAAACTGGCTCTCCAAAAAAAGCACCAATTGCATGGCAAAGAGGGAGGTCACATATCCGGCAGCAAAGATATCTTCGTCGTCTTGCAAGGACGGCTGCCGGATCTGTGCTGTGAGGAACGTTCGAATCTCTTGTCTAATTTCAGCTTGGGTCATGTCAGCTTGGGTCATACACTTTGTATTGCAACACAGTTGGCGACGCTCTTCACGTTAAGCTGTTTTCAAGAACCCAGAGTTT
>JAPLGY010000447.1 GCA_026389955.1 Caldilinea sp.
GCTCCACCGCAGGGACGAGCGGCCCCGCCCCGAACCCAAGACGACCCGTCCACGATCCGGGGCCACGTCGTGCTTGGCCCACCAGAGAGCCGCCAGACAGATTTTCCTCCCCACCAGATGGCGCCGCTGCCCGGCCAGGCCCCAGAGGAAGCGATCGTCCTTCAGCTGCGTGGGGTGTCCCCCCAAGAAGCCCTCCTCGCCGAGTACGTCGTGCGCTGGCCCGGCTACGCCCCACATGTCGTCCAGGTGCGCTTCTCTGGGAACCCCACCCAGACCCAGGCGATCTACGATCTGCTCGAGAAGGCCCTGCGCTCCGTGTTGAGCCGACTGCAAGAAAGTCGCGCCGCTCCTGCCACTGCCCGGCTCCTGGTCGACTGCCCCTCCGACCAGGTCATCGACGAGTTGATCGGCGAAGTGCCCGTGCTCGATGCCCGTGTGCAGACCCGCCACGACCGCGTTGCGCTGCTGTTGGATCAATTCGGTGACTGGCAGCTGGTGCGCACAGGTGGCGGAAAGCTTCCCTGAGCGCTTTCCTGAGCGCTTTCCTGAAAGCTCAGGCGAATCTGCTCGACGGCAACGTCCCCGTCGCCGTCAATTTCGATCTGGAGCGTCAGTGGGTTCAACGGCAGCTGGCGTGCGCTGGCAACCGCCAACGCCGCAGCCAGATCCAGCTGCAACGTGCCGTCGCTGTCCGCTGCACTCCTCGCCAGCACCTCCACAGCGCCAGCCACCCGCAGCACAAGCGCCGCGCCCGCTGTGCTGCGATAGTGCAGTGTCACCTCGCCCTGCGCTGGCGGGTGGTGAATCTGCAGCGCTGCCGGGCTGCCCAGCAGCGTGCGCGACCGGCGCCCACCCTCTGTCTGCAAAGGCCCCCAATGCAGCGCGCCTAACCCCAAATAAGGGCGCACAGCCCCCGGTTCAGCCACCTTGTACACAGTGATCCGTTCGTCGACATAGACCGGCGATTGGCCAGCAAAAATGGCCGACGCCAGGGCTTCGGTGTAGGTGCGCTCCATCCCTCCTGGCATCTTGTAGCGGTCAAGGACCACAGTCCCCACCCCCAGGTCGGCAAGGAGGGACGGCGCCACTTCTACCGGGTCGTCGGCCAGAATGTCAGGGCCCAGATGCCGAAAATGCTGGAGAAGCGGAAGACGCTCCACCAGCGTGCGCGGGTCATCCCGGCTGATATAGGCAGCCGTCAGCGGTTTGCCGTGCACTGTCTGATAAAGCAGATAGCCAGGCCGGTCGTAGTTCATCGGCAAATTGAGCAGCGCACGCGGGTCCGGGTCGGCAGCCAGTTCATTGTAATACGCTGGGGTGTCGGGGGGGCTGAGCGGATACGGGGCGACCCAGTATTCGAAGATCAGCAACGCCAAGAGAAGACCGGCCACCCCAGCTGCCCAGCCACCCCGCAGGCGGCGCAGCAGCAGCGCTCCCCCCAGGCCAGCCAGGACTGCCAGACTCAGCTGCACCATGACCGCAAAACGGCTGACGCTGCGGCTGATCCGCATGAAGGGAATCAGCTGGTTGAGCACCCCATACGGGGACCCACTGGCTACCTCTTCCCCGCGCTGGACCGCAGGCGGGATCTGTTCCCAGCCGATATTGCCCCAGTGCATCTGTGGGCCCAGCGCCAGCAGTCCAAAGCTGAACGCAACCAGCAGCCAGAAGCCGGCGCTGCGACGGGCCCAGAGCCACGCAACGGCCGCCAACCCCAGCGCCACATAGCCGATCGCCACCGTCCGCTCGCTGACCGGCGCAATCTGATTGCCGATCCAGGTAAAACTTTCGGGGCGCCAGAGGGTGTGCAGACGGCTCGGGATCAAAAAGTCGCTTACACTGACGCTGAGGATGTACAGGTCGGACGACGGGCGCACCATAAAACGAAAACGCAGCGCCTCCCCCACCATCGGGATCAGCCAGAAGCTCAGCAGGAGGGCAAACAACAGGCCGGAGAGCAAAGGAGGCCACACCAGACGCATCAGCCCAGCCAGCCTCGGCCGCCCCGGCGGCGCCAGCCAGGACCAGAGCACCGCCAGTCCGGTGAACAGAAACAGATAGAGCACGAAATACCAGTCGCACAGCCCTGTGAAGACCAGATAGAGCCCGGCCAGCCCGGCTGACCGGTGCCAGGGTCGGCCGAGCCGGGCGCGCTCCAGGCTGCGCAACAAAGCCAAGCTGTAAAACGGCATCCACTGCAAGCTCATAACCTGCATGTGGCCGAGCAGGTGGGCCATATGAAAAGGGGAGAAGGTGTAGACCAGCCCAGCCAGGAACGGGCCCCACCAGCCTGCTTGCCCCCCTCCTCCCTGGGTGAGCAGTACCCAGCGGGAGAGCAGAAACATGCCATACCCCCCCAACACCCAGCTGAAGAGCACCACCGCGTTGTAGGCCGGAATCAGCCCCCAGGCCAGCTGAACCGGCAGGGTGCTCAGCCCGTTGAACGGGTTGAGCGTATGAAAATAGAGGGTGACCCCGGTGGGCGCGTAGAGCAGGTCGACAGCCAGCGGGTTGCTCAGCCGGTCCACCAGCGCCTGTTTGATCCACCAAAGATTCCAGTAGTTCTGCCAGCCGTCAAACCCATCGCCAGGAATGGCGTCGGCCAGGTGCAGCGCCAGCGGCCAGGTGAACACAACCGTCAGCAACAAATAGAGGACAAGCGCTGCCAGATGGCTGACCCAGAGATGGCTGACCCAGATCCGGGCCAGGGGCGTGCTGGCCAGCACACCCCTGGGAGGAGCAGAAGGCAGCATGGTCAACTGCTGGCTGCCCGCTCGGCCGCCCGCAACAAATTTTCCATCAGCATGACATTGGTCATCGGCCCGGTGCCGCCCGGCACCGGCGTCAACAGGCTGGCCTGCTCGGCAACCCCGACCTGGTCACAGTCGCCTTTGAGCCCAGCCTCGGTGTAGGTCGTCCCAAAGTCGACGACCACAGCGCCAGGCTTGACCCATTCTGCCCGCACCAGCTCGGGCCGGCCGACTGCCAGACAGAGAATATCGGCCCGCCTGCAGACCGCAGGCAGATCCACCGTCCGGCTGTGCGCCAACGTGACGGTGCAGTGACGATGCAGCAGCAGCAACGCCATCGGTTTGCCGACGATATCGCTGCGCCCGACGACCACCGCCTCTTTGCCCATGAAGTCCACGCCAGCCGCTTCCAGCAGGCGAATTCCACCCGCTGGGGTGGCCGGCACAAAATAGGGCTGACGGTCGGCAGCCAGACGGCCCGCATTGATCGGATGCACACCGTCGACATCTTTGGCCGGATTGAGCCGGTCGATCAGCGCCGCCAGGTCGATATGCGCAGGGATCGGCTCCAAAATCATGATGCCGTGTACGCTGGGCGAACTGTTGAGGTCGGCCAGCGTCTCTTCGACTTCTCCCTGCTGAACAGCGTAGGGCAGCTCTACGGCATGAAATTCGACACCGACGCTGTCACAGGTTTTCTGGATAGCACGGGCGTAGCCAGCACTGGCATCGTCGTCCCCCACCCGCAGCGCAGCCAACGTCGGCAGGATGCCGGCACAGGCACGCAGGGCAGCAAAATCCTTCTTCAGACCTTCGCGCAGCTGTTTCGCCAGCGCTCGTCCGTCCAGCCACTGGGCACTCACAGCGCCACCTCCAACGTCGTCTCGATCGCTGCCTGAGCGACCGCGCAAAGAGACTCCCGCTCTGCCAGCAGCGCCGTCACTTTGGCATGCCATACTTCGACAAAGGCGGGGTCTTTGATCAGCTTCAGGTTGAGCTTGACGTTGAGGAGCGCGCTGTCAAACGCCGCGTTGGCCAGATAAAAGGCGGTCGCCGCATCGCTGACGACGTTGCCGTTGCCGTCGGCGCCAACCGGCGCCGCCAGGTGCAGAAGCGCCAGACACTTTTCGGCAACCTCAAAAGGCACTTGGGTGGCCTCTTTCAGCGCTGCCTGAAGCACTGCCGTGCGCGCAGCTTTCTCGGCCGCACTCTCTTTGGGCAGCGTATAGGTCGCTGCAACGGCGGCAAACGCCGCCGCATCAGCGTCGACGGCGGCCAGAAGTTCGGCGCGCAACGCCTCGGAACGCACCAGATACCCCTGCATGGCAGCTTCAACAGCGGCATACTTCTTTTTGCCGATCGTAAAACGGATCACCATGCTGAGCAAAGCAGCGGCCTGGCTGCCAGTGAGGGCAGCGGCTCCCCCCCCCCCCGGCGTCGGCTGGCCCGCTGCCAAGGCATCCAA
>JAPLGY010000538.1 GCA_026389955.1 Caldilinea sp.
AAGGGCTCAGCAACCACCGGCTCCGCGCCTGGATCCATACAGCGGTCGAGGAATATGCCCAGTGGGTCGTCGACCCGCTGCCTGAAGCTGTTCGCAGCCAACACGCGCTGCTCCCCCTCCCGGCAGCCCTGGCTCAGATTCACTTTCCCGACGATTCCGAAAAATTGGCCGCAGCACGCCGGCGGTTTGCCTTCGACGAGCTTTTCTACATCCAGATCGGCGTCCAACAGCGCCGGGCCCAGCTGCAACAAGGGACAGCGTTGCCCCTGCCCCTCGACCCGGATCGACTGCAGCAGTTCCAGCAGACGCTCCCCTTCCAGTTGACCGGCGCCCAGGAACGGGTGATCGCTGAACTTCAGCGCGATCTGGCCCGCAGCCTGCCGATGACCCGGCTGGTTCAGGGAGATGTCGGCAGCGGCAAGACAGCGGTCGCCGCCGCTGCCATGTGGGCGGCCATCCTCCAGGGTGCCCAGGCTGTCTTGTTGGCACCTACTCAAATTCTGGCCGAGCAGCACCACCGCACCCTCAGCCGCCTGCTCAGCCAGCTGCAGCGCCCGGACGGAAGCCCCATCCAGGTCGCCTTGCTCACCGGCCGTGTTGCTGAGCGCAGCGAGCTGCTTGCCAGCCTGGCCGCAGGCACCGTCGATGTCGTGGTCGGCACCACGGCCTTGCTCCAGGAAGGGGTCGATTTCAATCGGCTGGCGCTGGTCGTCGTCGACGAACAACATCGTTTCGGGGTCGCCCAGCGCAGCGCGCTGCGCACCTCCAGCAGCCAGCAGCCGCATCTGCTGGTCATGAGTGCCACACCGATCCCCCGCAGCCTGGCGTTGACTGTCTACGGGGACCTGGATGTCAGCCGCATCGACGAACTGCCGCCGGGCCGCTCTCCCATCCAGACCCGACGGTTCACCCCGGCCGAACGCGAGCGGATCTATGGCTTCCTCCGCCGCGAGGTGGCAGCCGGACGCCAAGCCTATATTGTCTACCCGCTCGTCGACGAAAGCGACAAACTTGCCGTCGGCGCTGCCGTCGACGAACACAAAAGGCTGCAGTCCACGATCTTTCCTGACCTCAGCCTTGGCCTGCTTCATGGTCGGCTGAGCGGCAGCGACAAAGACCGGGTGATGCGCGAATTTGCCGAAGGGCACCATTCGATCCTGGTCAGCACCACCGTGATCGAAGTGGGGATCGACGTACCCAATGCCTCTGTCATGGTCGTCGAAGATGCAGATCGATTTGGCCTGGCGCAGCTTCATCAGCTGCGCGGGCGTGTCGGGCGTGGCCAGCACAGCAGCTACTGCGCGCTCATCAGCGGCAGCACGGCGCCCGGCGCGCAGGCCAGGCTCGACGTGCTGGCCGAAACCCACGATGGCTTTGTACTGGCCGAAAAAGATCTTGAACTGCGTGGCCCCGGCGACTTCCTCGGCACCCGCCAAAGCGGGCTGCCCGAGCTGCGCGTCGCGCACTTTTCAGACATCGCCACACTGCTGGCCGCCCGCAAGTCGGCCCAACAGCTCTTGGCAGACAATCCTGCGCTGTCCGCCTACCCACGCCTGCGCGAACAGGTCGAGCAGTTCTGGCATGGGCAGGGCGATGTAAGCTGATCCCAGACACCGCAACGTCTGGGATCCTGCCTGCACCGCCTCCAAAACGTCAAAGACGTTGGTCCAGCGGGAGATAGTCGCGCTCCTCTGCCCCCAGATAGATCTGGCGCGGGCGGGCAATTTTTTGGTCAGGATCCCCTATCATCTCGTTCCACTGGGCCAGCCACCCCGGGGCCCTCCCCAACGTGAACAGCACCGTAAACATCTCCGGCGGAAAACGCATCGCCTGGTAGATGATCCCGCTGTAGAAATCGACGTTTGGGTAAAGTTTGCGCGCAACGAAGTATTCGTCTTCCAGCGCATGTCGCTCCAATTCGACCGCCACATCGATCAACGGATTGGTGCCAGTCACGGCAAAGACATCATAGGCAATTTTTTTGATAATCTTGGCACGCGGGTCGTAATTTTTGTAGACGCGATGGCCAAATCCCATCAGACGAAATTCGCCTTTTTTGACCCGCTCCACATAGGCCGGCACATTGCGCACATGCCCAATTTCGTTCAACAACTTGATCACCGCCTCGTTGGCGCCGCCGTGCCGTGGGCCAAAAAGCGCCGCCGCCGCACCTGCCATTGCGCTGTACGGGTCGGCATGGGCTGAACCGATCGAACGCATCACCGACGTCGAAGCGTTCTGCTCATGGTCGGCGTGCAGAATAAACAGCACATCCAGCGCCCGGGCCAACACCGGGTTGACAATGTAGTTGCTCTGGTGCATGTAATCGAGCATATAGATAAAGTTCTCGGCATAGCCCATATCCGCGTTCGGATAGTTGAACGGGCGCCCGATCCGGTGTCGATAACAAAAGGCAGCCACAGTCGGCAGCTTGCCCAGAATCCGGTACACCTGTTTCATCCGCACCGCAGCATCTTCGACCTGGATCGCTTCTTTGTGGAGGGTCGACATGAACGCCAATGCACT
This sequence comes from Caldilinea sp., assembly GCA_026389955.1. The sequence goes on from JAPLGY010000538.1 coordinate 2,527, forward strand.
GATCATCATCCCCATCGGGTGGGCATCGTAGCGGAAGGCATGGAAAAGCTCGGTCATATTTTGGTGCAAAAATGTATGGTGCATGACCTGATGGCACCAATCCTGCAGCTGCCGTGCGTTCGGCAGTTCTCCAAAAATCAGCAGATAGGCCACCTCCAGAAACGAGCTTCGCTCCGCCAGCTGTTCGATCGGATAGCCGCGATAGCGCAAAATTCCTTGATCCCCGTCAATATAGGTGATCGCACTCTTGCAGGCCGCTGTGTTGTCGTAGCCAGGATCGTAGGTCATTGTCCCAAATTCGGCGGGGTCCACCTTGATCTGGCGCAGGTCCTTCGCCCGGACAGTCCCATGTTCGACGGGGATTTCATATTCCTTGCCAGTACGATTGTCGCGAATCGTAAATGTGTTTTTGCTCATCGCCCACTCCTCTTTCAGGAAGCAAAACCGGACAGATGTGGATTTGGTAAAGCGTGACTATCAGGCTGTTGTCCTATTCTAACATGGCTTCTCCGCAGCAGGGGATTTGGCGGATCGCCCGAGACAGGTATCTCCTGTCCATCTGACCAGCTGTGCCCTCGTCCCTTTGTACGGGGATCCCCTCCCCTTTCCCGTGCTACACTGGAAATACACATCTTGATCGCCGTTCAAGGGGGGCACTGCGGATGCCTATCGGGCATTTCTCCAGTACAACGAACTGGACAGCCAGATTGCCGACATTTTGCGTGGGCTGAACACAAAGGATGTCACCGACCTGATGCGGCGCACCGGCCAGATCCGGCGTCTGATTCTGCGCGGCGAGTTTCCGCCAGAGATGGAAGCAGAAATCGTCGCCGCCTATCAAGAGTTGAGCCGTCGCTACCAGATGAACAGCGCCGACGTCGCTGTCCGTTCCTCTGCGACCGCCGAAGATCTGCCGACCGCCAGCTTTGCCGGCCAGCAGGAGAGCTATCTCAACGTACATGGCGAGGCCATGCTGCTCGAATCCGTGACCAAATGCTTCGCCAGCCTTTTCACCCCGCGCGCCACCAGCTACCGGGTCGACATGGGCTTCGACCACCACCAGGTCGGGCTTTCGGTCGGCGTGCAAAAAATGGTTCGTTCCGACCTGGCAGCCAGCGGCGTGATCTTCACCCTGGACACTGAAAGTGGTTTCCGCGATGTGGTCTTTGTCACTTCTGCCTACGGGCTCGGCGAAAACGTGGTGCAGGGACGTGTCGCCCCCGACGAATTTTATGTCTTCAAACCGACGCTGCGCCAGGGCTATCAGCCGCTGATCTGGAAACGGCTGGGCACCAAAGAACAGCGCATGGTCTACGACGAAGCCGGCAGCAAACTGGTCAAAAATGTCCAGGTCTCCCCCGAAGAGTGCGCCCGTTTCTCGATCAGCGAAGCAGAGGTTCTCCAGCTGGCTGAATGGGCGATGCGCATCGAAGAGCACTACACCGCTCGACGTCGGGTCGACATGCCGATGGACATCGAGTGGGCCAAGGACGGGCGCACCGGCGAACTCTTCATCGTCCAGGCACGCCCCGAGACCGTGCACAGCCAACGCGTGGTCACACAGATCGAAACCTACCGGCTCCAACAGAAGGGCGAGGTTCTGGTCACCGGGCTGGCTGTCGGCGACAAAATTGCTGCTGGCCAGGTGCACGTCATCCCCAATGTCAGCCATATCCGCGATTTTCGCCCGGGTGAAATCCTGGTCACAGACATCACCGACCCCGACTGGGAACCGATCATGAAGACAGCCGCCGCGATTGTGACCAATCGCGGGGGACGGACCAGCCATGCGGCCATCGTCTCGCGCGAGTTGGGGATCCCAGCAGTCGTCGGCTGCGGCAACGCTACCCGCCAGCTGCAGGACGGCCAGCTGGCCACCATCAGCTGCAGCGAAGGGGAGATCGGGCGGGTCTACGCCGGCCAGCTGCCCTTCGAGATACAAAAGGTCGACGTCAGCCAGATGCCCCGCCCTCGCACCAAAATCATGATGAACCTCGCCAGCCCAGAGCTGGCCTTCAAGCAGGCTGCCATTCCCAACGACGGCGTTGGGCTGGCCCGCATGGAGTTCATCTTTGCCAACTGGGTGCAGGTCCATCCTCTGGCCCTCACCCGCTACGCAACCCTGCCCGACCCCATCCGCCAGCGCGTCGAGGAGGTCACCGCTGGCTATACCGACAAGACCGAATTCTTCGTCGACAAGCTCGCCCAAGGCATCGGGACGCTGGCTGCCGCCTTCTACCCCAAACCCGTGATCCTGCGCCTCTCCGACTTCAAAACCAATGAGTATGCCCACCTGATCGGCGGACAGCTCTTCGAACCCAAAGAGGAGAACCCAATGATCGGCTGGCGGGGGGCCAGCCGCTACTATCACCCAGACTACCGCGAAGGGTTCCTGCTCGAAGTGCAGGCGATCAAACGGGTGCGCGAACGCTTCGGGTTGACCAATCTGCTCGTCATGGTTCCTTTCTGCCGCACCCCGGCAGAAGGACGCCAGGTCCTGGCCGTGATGGCCGAGCAGGGGCTGCGCCGCGGAGAGAACGGCCTGCAAATCTATGTGATGGCCGAGATCCCCGCCAATATCATCCTGGCTGACCAGTTCAGCGAGCTGTTCGACGGATTTTCGATCGGCTCCAACGATCTGACCCAGCTGACCTTGGGGGTCGACCGTGATTCGACCCAGATCGCAGCGCTCTTCGACGAACGCAACGACGCCGTGCTGCGCTCCTGCGCAGAGTTGATCAAAACTGCACACCGCTACGGCCGCAAAGTCGGCATCTGCGGCCAGGCGCCCTCCGACTACCCTGAGTTCGCAGCCTTCCTGGTCGCACAGGGCATCGATTCCATCAGCCTGATCCCCGACGCGATCCTGCGCACCACTGCCGTTCTGCTCGCCCTCGCAGGGCAACGAGAGGCCGCCTGATGGTGCGCAGCGGCCCTCCCCTTTTCGTCGTCTCCGGCGGCACAGGCGCTACCGGGGATCTGCTCGCCCGCACCGTGCTGGCGCAGTTTCCCGATGTCGATGTGCCGCTGCACGTCGAAACCAAGGTCGTCAGCCCCGATCGCGTGCGGGCGATCGTCGCCCACGCCGCCAGCATCCCCGGCGCCATGCTGCTGCACACACTGGTCAGACAAGACCTGCGCCAGCTGCTCATCGCCGAGGCAGACCGGGCTGGGATCACTGCTTTTGACCTGGCCGGTCCGCTCGAGGAGCATCTGAGCCGCCAGCTGGGCATGCAGCCGCTCCAGCAGCCTGGCCTCTACCACCAACAGCGGCGGGCTTACTTCGAACGGGTCGAAGCCATCGAGTTCTCCGTAGCCCACGACGACGGCAAACGGGTCGAAGAACTGCCCCAGGCTGAAATCGTGCTGGTCGGCCTCTCCCGAGTCGGCAAGACCCCTCTATCGATGTACCTCTCCATTCTGGGCTGGAAAACTGCCAACATTCCCTTTGTTCCGGAGGTTCCCCCACCTCCGGAGCTCTTTGCAGTAGCCCAGCACAGGGTCTTTGGGCTGGTGATCGAACCGGCACAGCTGATCGCCCATCGCCGCTACCGGGCCGCCCGCACTGGCATTCGCGAACAAGGCTATGTAGACCGCGATTCGGTGATCGCCGAAATGCGCGCAGCCAATCACTTTTTTTATCAACAAAGCTTTCGGGTGGTCGACACCACCGACAAACCGATCGAAACCAGCGCCGAAGAGATCGTCAGCCTGCTCGCCCACAGCGCTGCCTGACCCGCCGGCAAGCCCTCATTCCTCTGCAACCGGTTCGCTGGCAGTCCAATAGGGAGCCAGACGGCCGATCAGTTCGATCGGCAGATGGCCGACGAGATGGGTGCCACTTTCGCTGTGGGTAACCGCTTCGACTGTCCCGTGTTCGTGCAAAAAAGCCACCAGATCCCCTCGCTCGTAGGGGATCTGCACGTCGATCGCCGCCATCCGGCTGCGCAACGCCCGATCAATCTCGGCCAGCAACAGCTCCAGGTTGGCCTTCGTCGCCGCACTGATCAACACGGCCCTGGGGTTGTCTGCCAACGCCTGGTCGATTCGACGGCGCTGTTCAGGGTCGTCCAGCACCAGCCGGTCTATCTTGTTCAACGCAACTACCACCGGTTTGGCGGACGCCCCCAGATCATCTAGAATCTCCTCGACCGCAGCAATCTGTTCCTCCATGTTGGCATGCGAAATGTCCACCACATGCAGCAGCAGATCGGCCGAGTTGACTTCCTCCAGCGTCGAACGAAACGCAGCCACCAACATCGTCGGCAGCTTTTGAATAAACCCGACCGTATCCGAAAAGAGCGCCAGCCGGTCGCTGGGCAACCTCACCCGCCGCGTGGTCGGATCCAGGGTGGCAAACAACTGATCCTCCGCCAGCACATCGGCGTCAGCGATTGCATTGAGCAGCGTACTCTTGCCAGCATTGGTGTACCCGACCACCGCAATCACCGGCAGCGCAGACTGGCGGCGCTGCCGACGGTAATGCTCACGGTGCTTGCTGATTTCAGCAAGCTGCTGCTTGAGAAAAACAATCCGACGGCCAATCTCACGGCGATCCACTTCCAGCTGGGTCTCACCCGGACCCCGAACCCCCACCCCACCAGAAGCCCCGCCGGCACGCCCCCCTGCCTGACGCGCCAGATGGGTCCAGGCTCGCGTCAGACGCGGCAACCGATATTCGTACTGGGCCAGTTCGACCTGGACAGCGCCTTCACGTGTGCGCGCATGGCGGGCAAAGATGTCCAGAATCAACGCTGTGCGGTCCACAACCTTGACCTCTTCACCCAACACACGCTCCAGCTCACGCTGCTGGCGCGGCGACAGCTCGTCGTCAAAAATGACCACGGTCGCCCGCTGCTCCAGCACAGCCAACCGCAGCTCCTCCACCTTGCCCGTCCCAATCAGCGTCGCTGGATTGGGAGACTCCAACCGCTGGGTGATCCGTGCGATTGGGCGCACACTCGCTGTCTTGGCCAACAAGGCCAGCTCGTCCAGCGAGTCTTCCAACGCCAGCAGCCCCGGTTGATTCTGAATTTCAACACCCACCAAGATGGCACGTTCCTCAAACGGTGCAGTGGAGACCAGGCCCGCCTCGTCGCGCACAACACGGTCGCGGGCACGCCCATCGCTGGCAAGAGAACTGGAAGGAGAAATCGTTGAATTTGTCATGCAAGTTCTGGTCAAGCTCTCACTTGAATCCCAGCGCCCTCCTCCAGCACTTTGATGAACGCCGAAGCGTTTTCTTCGCCCCATCCCCGATTGACCCCTACCTTGATGTTCTCACGGATCGCCGCCACCCCCGGCAGCGGTACGTTGAGATCCTGTGCAAAGCGTGCAATCAGATTGGCATCCTTGAGCATCCACTTCAAGGCAAAGTTCACATCAAA
>JAPLGY010000367.1 GCA_026389955.1 Caldilinea sp.
GATGGGGCCGGTGATCACGCCGCAGAGCAAAGCCCGGATCGAGGGGCTGATCCAGCAGGGATTGGACGAAGGGGGGGAGATGGTGCTGGACGGGCGTGGCGCGTCGATCGCCGGCGGTGAGAACGGCTATTTTTTGCGGCCCACCATTCTCAGCGACCTCCCTGTGGGGGGGACGATCGCCAAGACCGAACTTTTTGGCCCGGTGCTGGGCATGATGCGGGTCGACAGTGTCGAGGAGGCCATTCAGCTGGTCAACAGCGGGGAGTACGGGAACATGGCCTGTATCTTTACCAGCAGCGGGGCTGCCGCCCGCAAATTTCGCTACGAGGCGGATGCGGGCAACATCGGCATCAACATTGGGGTCGCTGCGCCGATGGCCTTTTTTCCGTTCAGTGGGTGGAAGAACAGCTTTTTTGGCACGCTGCACGCCCAGGGCAAGCATGCTGTCGAGTTTTTCACCCAGACCAAGGTGGTGGTGGAGCGCGGGCTGGGCGAGGGGGCGCGCCAATTTTAGTGAGGCAGCGACGGCGTGGTGCAGCCGTAAGGGGGTGGGGCTGGTGGGGGGGATGCCAGCCTGGCTCCAGTGAGCACCGACTCGTGAGGGAAACACAGCAGGCGTGAAGCAATGGGCGGCACCCGCCAAAGCCTTCGCTGCGAGCGCAGTTGTGTGCAGCACAGAAAGGAGTTCAGCCAGAGCTACACAAGCCATCTGTAGAACCGTTTGTCGTCTCTCAAATTCATCAACCGAAAAAGGAGAACTGTTCGATGTCTTTCAAGAAGCATCTGTCGATTGGAATTGCGCTGCTGGTCCTGCTGTCGATGGTGGCCGGCTGTGTCGCCCCGGCAGCGGCCCCCGCTCCGGCGGCGGAAGAAGCGGCGGCGGAAGAAGCGGCCCCGGCTGAGGGTGGAGATGCGATTCGTGTCGGCGTCACCATGCTCTTCGACGACCGCTGGCTGACTTCGATGCGCGAGGCCATGGCCGCCTACGGGGAAGCCCAGGAAGGTGTAGAAGTCATCTTCGTGGACTCCAAAGAAGACGTAGCTGTGCAGCTGGGCCAGGTCGAGAACTTCATCACCCAGGGGGTGGATGCGATCGTGGTCGTGCCGGCCAACACCGATGCGACCGACCCGATGACCCAGGCTGCGTTGGATGCCGGCATTCCGCTGGTCTATGTCAACCGCAAGCCCGCCAACCTGCCAGAGGGCATTGCCTTTGTCGGTTCTGACTCGATCGACGCTGGGATTTTCCAGATGGAGTGGATCGCCGAGGCGCTGGGGGGGCAAGGGCAACGTGGTCATCCTCAACGGCAACCTGAGCCAGGAAGCGGCCCAGATGCGCACCGAGGGGGTCAAGCAGGTGGCTGCCAACTTCCCGGACATCGCCCTCACCAAGGAGCAGTCCGGCAACTGGTCGCGCGAAGAGGGGCTGGCCATCATGGAAAACTGGCTCGCCAGCGGCGACCAGATCGACGCCGTCGCCTCGAACAACGACGAAATGGCGATCGGCGCGCTGGCTGCGATCGAACTTCCAGAATGCAGTGGGACAGGGCGAAGGTGGCATCGCCGCCGCGATCGCACTGGCCCGCGGCGAGGCGGTCGAGCAGATCACCTGGATCCCGTACGAGCTGGTCACCCCCGAGAACTACAAGGACTACATGAAGTAAGTGTGGGGAGCTGCCAGCAGGGAGGGGGAAGTTTGCCCCCTGCTGGCAGCTGCAAACGTGGTGGCGGGGCTGCCCAGAGGACAGGGAGGAGAGCATGGGGGAAGAGACAGTCCTGGTCATGGAGCACATTTCCAAGGCATTTCCAGGGGTCCAGGCATTGAGCGATGTGCAGCTGGCGGTGCGTCGTGGCACGGTCCATGCGCTGTTGGGGGAGAACGGCGCCGGCAAATCCACGCTGATGAAGGTGTTGATCGGGATGTACCTTCCCGACCAAGGGGAGATCACCTTTCTGGGGCGGCGGGTCAAGATCGAAAGCACGCAGCAGGCGTTGCGCATGGGCATCTCGATGATCCATCAGGAGCTGTCGCCCGAGCCCTACATGACGGTGGCCGAGAATATTTTTTTGGGGCGGGAGCCGTTGGGGCGGTGGGGGCTGATCGACAAAAAGAAGATGGTGGCCGACACGCGCGCGCTGCTGGAGCGGCTGGAGATCGACATCGACCCCAACACCGTGATGCGCACGCTGAGCGTCGCCAATACCCAGATGGTCGAAATCGCCAAGGCGATCTCCTACGAGTCACGTCTGATCATCATGGATGAGCCGACCTCGGCCATCACCGACCGCGAGGTGGCCCATCTGTTTCGGATGATTCGCGCGCTCAAAGCGAAGGGGGTGGCCATCATCTACATCACCCACAAGATGGATGAGGTCTTCCAGATTGCCGACGAGATCACGGTCTTTCGGGATGGGCAGCACATTGCCACGGTGCGGGCGGCCGACACCGACCGCAACAGCCTGATCGCGATGATGGTCGGGCGAGAGCTGACCAACCTCTTCC
>JAPLGY010000761.1:0-2722 GCA_026389955.1 Caldilinea sp.
CAAGACGCTGCATGCCACCCTCCGCCGGGTGATCGTCAACTATTGTCGATCCTGCTACTACGCCGTCACCGCCTTTCCCGATTTGCGCAGCATCCAGCCCTATCTGGATTTTCAGGCTGCTCCCACCGATAAGGCCAGCCGCCCCTTCGGCATGCAGCTCTATGCCGAGCTGGCCGCCGCCAAACTGATCCAACCCGCCTCCCCCAACGCTCTGCTGGCCGACGATTCTGAACGGTGGAGCTATGTGGTGCAGGCGATCACCGGCGCAGCAGCAGCCCACCCCCGCCAGGTACATGCGATCGTTCAAAAAATGGTGCGTGCAGCTGCCGAGCCCCCTGCCCCAGACAACGAGCAGCCGGCCCACACAACAGCCCACACAACAGCCCACACAACAGCCTACCAGAACGGCGCAGCTCAACCGGCCGCTGCCTCCAATCCTGTCCCGGCTGTACATTAAGAAAGACCCAAAGATTGTCGCACACCCCAGCTGGCTGTCAGCCGAGCAGAAATTAAAGTACGATGGCGTCACAAGTTCTTACGCTGGATGACCTGCTTGCCCTGCTTGCACGTCTCGGATGGATTTTGTACCTGGTCTACGTCGTCCTGTTCTTTTTGTCTGTGCTGCGCGCCCAGGGACCGGTCGTGGCGCTCATCCGCCTGCTTTCCGCGCGTGTGCTCCTGCCCATCTTGCTTCCCATCTCGGCGACCCTGCTCTCCCTCTCGGTCGTCTTCGTGCTGACCCAGGAAGTGACAGTGATCGTCTCCACCCTCTCGCCGAACGGCGTGCGACCCCAGCCCCTTACCGGCGGGCTCCATCTGATCGTGCCGGTTCTGGAGACCGAAGTCAGCTACCCCATCTCCTGGCAAACCTACACGATGTCCGCTCGCCCCAGCGAAGGCGCCAAAGCGGGCGACGACGCAATCCGTGCCCGCACCAGCGACGGACAGGAAGTCCGCCTGGATACCTCGATTATTTTTCGGATTGACCCCGCACAGGTCGTTCGTCTGCACCGCGACTGGCAGTCCCGCTACATCGAAGATTTGGTGCGCCCGGTCGTGCGCGGCGTGGTCCGCACCCAGGTCTCACAGTTCACCGTGCAAGAGGTCAACAGCTCTGCGCGCGCCGACCTGGAAACGACCCTGGGACGGCTGCTGACCGAACAGCTGGGAGAAAAAGGGCTGATCGTAGAACAGTTCCTGCTGCGCGATGTCGCCTTTACGCCCGAATATGCCGCCGCCATCGAACGCAAACAGGTGGCGCTCGAAGGACAGGAACAGGCACTGCACGAAGCCGAACAGGTGCGCAACCGCGCCGCCGGCGAAGGAGATCGCCTGCGCATCGAAGCCGAAGGCCGGGCCCAGGCCATCCTGCAGGAAGCCGAAGCCCAGGCGGAGGCGCTGCGCATGCTGGCCGTACCCCTCGAAGACAACGCCAGCCTGCTCACCTACCGCTATATCGAACGGCTGGCCCCCAACCTGCGCGTCATGCTGGTCCCCAACAACGCGCCGCTGCTGCTGCCGTTGACCGGTCTGGCAGAAACCGACACCACAAACCTTTGGAACCTGGAAGGAAGCACCCCCCTGACCACAACCACCCCCGCCACCCACACCGAATCCGCTCAGGCGCTCCCCCTCCTCGCCACCCCAATGCCCGCCAGCGCAGCGCCTGCAGCAGCCCCGACAACGCCGTCCCCCAGTCCGGTGGCTCCCCGATGAAGAAACTGAACTGTCCTGCCGCACACAGCCAGCCCAGCCCTGTCTATTTGTAAGGATCGCTCCATGTTGAACCGATTGAGCATCAAAACCAAGCTGGTCTTTATTATGCTGACTTACAGCCTGCTGGCCAATCTGGTGGTGGGAACTCTGGGCTGGTGGAACAGCCGAGAGACACTCGTCGACGCCACCGTGCAGCAGCTGAACACCCTGCGCAAAGCCAAAGCACGGGAGATCGAAGCCTATTTCACAGGGCTGGAAGACCAACTCTGGTCCCTTTCTCAGTCGGGGACCGTGATCGAAGCTGCAGTACGGCTCGACCGAGCGTTTCGACAGCTGCAGACCGAACAGATCCCGGACAACTGGCGCAGCGAGCTGAACACCTATTACACCGCTCAGTTTTTGCCAAAACTGTTTGAAACCTTGCCAGGCGACGCCGATTACGAGCTCTACCGCCCCAGCGGCCAGGCGGCAGAGTACCTGCAGTACCACTATATCGTGGCCAATCCAGAAGATGAAGAGAGCCGACTGCTCCTGACACAAGCTGCCGACGAGAGCGAGTACAGCGAGCTCCCCGATCGAGGGACCAGCTTGTACGTGGACTTCGATCTCTACCGCCCAGACTACGGGCACCCCGCCGCTTTTGTGGCAGCTCCCATTTTCAACGGCTCCCACCCCGTGGCAGTGATTGTCCTCCAGCTCTCCACAGAAGCCATCAACCAAATCATGACCAGCGGACAAAATTGGGAGGACATCGGACTGGGCAAAAGCGGCGAAACGTTCCTGGTCGGCACCGACCAACTCAGGCGCTCCGATTCGCGCCTCTTGATCGAAGACCCAACTGGCTTTCTGGCAGCGATCCAGCAGACAGGGCTGCCCGAACGAAATATCAGTCTTATTCAACGCAGCCAATCCTCTGTCCTCTACCAAAATATTGACACCTCGACCGTACAGGCAGCGTTGAACGGCCAGCAAGGCCACGCTTTCGTCGACAACTACTACGGGGTGC
>JAPLGY010000761.1:2763-4565 GCA_026389955.1 Caldilinea sp.
CAGCCCATCCAAGGCGCTGGCAGTCGCTGGGCCTTGTTGGCCGAAATTCGCGAGGCAGAGGCGCTGCAACCTTTTTATACGCTGCAAAATCGCCTGCTGGTTCTCTCCGTGCTGCTCGAAATCGTCTTTGCCTTCAGCGCCATCTGGATCGCCAACTGGCTGGTCAGACCCATCGACAAACTGGTCAGCAGCGCCCGGATCGTGGACGACGGCGACTTGAACGCCGAACTCCAGCCGACCTCGCAGGACGAAATCGGTGAGTTGACCAAGTCGCTGGCCGGTATCGTCAGCGACCTGCGCGGCTACCAAAACGATCTGGAGGCACGCAATCACGAGATCGAGCGGCTCTCGCTCACCATATTGCCCACCCTCTTTGTCCCGTCCGTCCACAAAGGTGTCGCTCAGCTCACCGAAAACAGCCAACAGGTCACGATCCTGCTTGCCACTGTCCAAGGGGTCGAGTCCCTCACCAACGATTCAAACCAGGAACAGTTTCCTCTCTTCTTCAACGAACTGGCCAGCCAGCTGGACGAACACGCCCGACAGTATGATATCGAAAAATTCTTCACCGGCACCGCCGAACCGGGCCTCCACCTGGTCGCACTTTGTGGCTTTTCCGTCCCTCACCTCGACCATGCCCGGCGCAGCGCAGATTTTGCCCTGGCCTTGCTCCGAACGATCGACCATCTGCAAAACCTCTACGGCAGCTCTCTGCAAGCCACCCTTGTCCTGGCTTCTGGCTCGATGACGGCAGCCATGATCAACAGCAGCCAGCTGGCAGTGAAACTGTGGGGAGAAGCACCACAGCTGGCGTATCGGTTGAAAACCGTCGCGCATCCTGGCCAGATCGTGGTTTCGCAGTCGGTCTACGACCGACTCCACGAATTCTATCTGTTCGAGCGACGCACAGAAAACAGCTGGACGCTGCAGAAGCCAGCCTGAAAACCGGTCACATTCACTCGGTCTCTCACCTGTTCAAAAGGCGGTCAGTTAGCCCATGCCAACACAACCCCTAGAGACTTCTTTTATCGCCTGGGTCGCAGCGTTGCTCATCGCTCCCCCCCTCATCGTCCTGATTTTGACCGAGGTGATCGTGCGCGTCTCGCAGCAATCCCCCCGGCTCGGTCGAACCATTGCCCTCTTTCGCAATGTGGTGCTGCCGCTGCTGCTCATCCGCCTGATTCTGCAGTTTGTGCTGGGCATGCACCCCACAGACCTGACCGTCGTCGCTGTTGAAACAGTCTTTCTGGTGGTCCTGCTCTACGCGCTGCTGGCCCTGCTCGACTTGTTCATCCAGGGGCTGAAACACCCGGCTCCCCCAGCCGTCGAAGCGTCAGCCCCTTCCCCCTCGCCAAACTCGTTTCAACTGACGCGCGTGTGGGGAGAGGCGCTGCGCATCCTGACTGTGGTCGGCATCGCCATCTACTTGCTCAACGTCGTCTGGGGAGTCCCCCTGAACCAGATCTTTGTCGTGCTGGGTGGCGCGTTGGTTGTCTTGGCCATCGCACTGCAGGAGACACTCAACAGCATTTTTGCAGGTCTGCTTCTGGCATTTGAAAAACCCTTCGAGGTCGGACACTGGATTCGCTGTGGCCCGTATGAAGGCCGTATTCTGGAAATGAACTGGCGCAGCATTCGACTGTCAACGCGCGAACGCGACATCGTTGTGCTCCCCAATCGGCTGCTCACCAAAGAGGTGACGGTCAACTACAGCCTCCACGACCCCTTGCACGCCGAAACTATCCAGGTCAGCTTCCCAGCAGAATACCCCCCCAACCAGATCAAAGAAATCCTGCGCGAGG
>JAPLGY010000648.1 GCA_026389955.1 Caldilinea sp.
TTGCGTGCGAGCAGTGCATTTGGGGGGAAGGGGAACTGACTGCGGCTGGAGGTCTGAATTTCAGTGGTCGGCGACGACCGTGGCAATGGCTCGGTGGATGAGTTCTTCGCCCGGGTCGTCGACGATGGTGACCTTGCCCAGCTGTTGGGGGACGACAAAGCGCAGTTTTTTCCCGACCCGTTTTTTGTCCTGTGCCATGGCGGCATGGATGGCTGCGACCGAATAGCCGTTGACCTGGACGGGCAGCCCCAGCCGTTCCAGCAGCGCACGGATTCGGGCTGCCAGCGTTGCCTCGCAACGACCCAGCTCGACTGACAGGTTTGCGGCTGCCACCATTCCTACGGCGACGGCCTCGCCATGTCGCATTTGATAGTGGCTGACCTGCTCGAGTGCATGGCCAAAGGTATGGCCCAGGTTAAGGGTGGCCCGCTCGGCCTGTTCGAAGGGGTCTCGCTCCACGATCTGCACTTTGACCCGCACGGCGTCTGCGACCAGCTGGAGCAAGCTGACAGGCCCTTCCTGCTCCAGCTGGACAAACAGCTGCGGTGCTGCAAGAATCCCATGTTTGACCACCTCGGCCAGCCCAGCCCGAAATTCGTCTCCTGGCAGCGTTGCCAAGACTGCCATGTCCATCAGGACGGCGGTCGGCTGTTTGAAGGCGCCGACCAGGTTTTTGCCTTGGGCCAGATCGACGCCGGTTTTGCCGCCGACCGAAGCGTCGACCATGGCGAGCAGTGAAGTCGGTATCTGGACGAACGAAATCCCGCGCAGGTAGGTGGCGGCTGCAAAGCCGGCCAGGTCGCCGATCACCCCGCCGCCGACCGCAAAAACAGTGCTCTGACGGTCCAAGCCAGCTGCCACGAACTGGTCGTACAGCTGAGCCACGGTGGCCAGCGTTTTGTGTTGTTCTCCCTCGGGCACCAGGCAGATCGTGGGTTTGTAGCCGGCTGCAGCCAGGCTGCTGGCCAGCGTGTCGGCATGGCTGCGGACCATGGTGTTGGTCACCAAAGCAGCTGGCCCCGGCCGCACCCCACGGCGGGCCAGCAGTGTCCCTGCGTTTTCCAACAGCCCGCTGCCCAAGAGCAGGTCGTAGCTGCCGGCCGGGCCTACAACCCCGATTCGGGTCAGGCCTGGCAGCTCCTGGTCGGCGCGTACCGCCGACAACACCTGTTCGGCGACTTCCTCTGCGCTGAGCGCAGTCGTATCTACCTGGTAGGCGATCGCTCCGTAGGCCAGGCGCCGCTGGGCCAGCAGGCTGCGCACCCGCTGTCGGCGTTCTGCCTCTTCCCCTGCGACCAGCGGGCGGTCGGCGGTCGCGGCCAGCCGGCTGACCAGCACCTCTTCGGCTGCGTGCAGACAGACAACGGTGCTGCTGGCTTCGAAGGCCTGTCGGCTTTCTGCGTTCACCAAGGCACCGCCTCCTGTGCTGACCACCAGCCCACGCTCGCCTGCCAGTTCCTGGCAGAGCCGGGCTTCTGCCAGACGGAAGGCTTCTTCTCCCTCCTCGGCAAAAACTGACGGGATGCTCTTGCCGAAGCGCTCCACCAGCACGGCGTCCATGTCTACGAACCGGCGTCCCAGCCGTTCGCTCAGGATACGGCCGACCGTGCTTTTGCCTACCCCCATGAATCCTGTCAAGACAATATTGCGGTCGGTCAGATGGGTGTCCATGTCTAGGCTTTCTCCAGGATGCGGGCAAGCAGCGCTTCCAACGACGCTGCAACGGGCTGTGCGGTGTCGACTTGCAGGTGGTGCCGGGCAGCGATTGGGTACTGCCAGCGGCCAGCATAGCTGTGCAGCATAGCTTCCATGTCGGCCCAGCCACGCACTTTGTGCGCAGATTCGTCGGGCTGGCGTGCCTCCAGCCGGCGTCGCCATTCTTGTTCTGCGAGCAGGGTTTCGACAACCCACAAATTGGCAGAAAATTTTGTTGCCAGCTCGCCGGCACGCACGTAGTCGGCAGGGTCTGACAGCGGGGAAACGGCCACAACACTCTGCCCCAACGCCAGCTGGGTCGCCACCACCTGCCACATCACAGCGTAGGAGAGCCGATTGGCATCGGGCAGCGTGTACAGAGCGTCTTTGATGTCGTCCTTGTCGATCAGGGGGAGGTGCAGTCGAACCGCCAGCGCGTGGGCGAGGACGCTTTTTCCGGTTGCCGGGTGGCCTTTGAGCGCGATCAGGCTGAGCGGCAGCCGGATTGAAGCCTGAGCGGCGCGGGTGTGCGGAGAGTCCGCAGCGGGTGGGGTGTCCATCGGCTGGGTCAGGTTGGCCGGTCTGGCTGGCCAAAAAGCGCAAAATGTGCAGGGTTGACCTGGCTGGCTGCGTGCATCAGCACAGCGTTCAGCAGCTCGATGGCCAGCCGCGATTCCAGGGTCACGCCGGCACGCACACCGACACAGGGGTCGTGGCGTCCCTTGGCCAGCTGAAAGTCGATCTCGGCCAGGTCTTTGCGCACGCTCAGCTGTGGCTTGACGATCGTGGCGGTGGGTTTGAACCCGATCCGCAGTTCAATCGGCATCCCGGTGGTGATCCCGCCCAGCAGCCCACCGTGGTGGTTGCTTTGGTAGCCGTCGGCTCGAATCGGGTCGTTGTTCTCGCTGCCGCGGCGTTCGACCGCTGCAAAGCCTGCTCCGATCTCGACTCCCTGCACTGCGTGGAGTCCGCCCAGCGCACCCATCAGCCGCATTTTGAGGCTCTGGTAGAGCGGGTCGCCGGCCAGCGCAGGGGGATTGACCGCCACAACCTCGACCGCAGCGCCGATCGAATCACCGTCGATCCGCGTCCGTTTGATGAGCTCTCCAGCTGCACGCGCGAATTCGGCGTCCAGCGTATGGATCTCTGCCGCTGCCATGGCGGTTTCCAGATTTGCCAGCGTGGCAGCCTCGACCTTGCCACCGGCAAGGGGGGCCAGCCGGTCCGCCAGCCTTTCCTGGGCGCGCAACTCGCCGACCTGGCAGATCGACGAAAGAATCACCGTGCCGAACATCTGCGCCAGATACAGGCGGGCGACCGAGCCGCCGATCACGTCGCTGATTGTCGAGCGGTAGCTGGAGCGTCCGCCCCCGCGCGGGTCGACAAAGCCCTGGCTTTTTTGATATTTCACCAGATCGGTGTGGCCGGGGCGCACGGCGCCGGTCGGGCCCACAAACTGGGCGTAGTCGGCCGATTTTTTGGCGGTCGAAAGCACCAGTGCGGCGATCGGCTCCCCGGTTGTGTAGCCTTCTGCATAGCCTGCAGAGACCGAACTCTCCTGCCCGGCCTGCACCGTGATTGAGGCACCGGCTGTGAGCGCTGCGTGGTCGTCCTGATAGAGCCCGGACAGCAGCACGACGGTGTCGTCTTCGTGCCGGGGTGTGCCGTGCCGGTTGCTTCCCGGACGCCGCCTATCCAAATAGTGTTGGAGGTCGCCGGCGCGCAGGTACAGACCCGGCGGGCAACCCAGCACGAGGGTGGTCACAGCGGGTCCATGCGATTCCCCTGCCCCGGCAACCGCAAACAAAGGTCCTCCAAGTATTTCCATAGTCTTTTATCATACTGCCCGTCTGTCCGGGCTGAAAAATCGACAGAGAGGCGGCGCGCGGTTGTGCGCCGCCTCTCTGTCCTCTCCAGTGCAGTCCTCTCCAGTGCTGTCCCAGGCACAGAGTGCCTGGGGCAGATCAATCCAACGTCCCCCGTTGGATCAAGGGCAGGTAGGCCCGGGTTTGGATCAGGTTGTCCAGGTCCAGCACGACTGTTGCGCCTTTGCCGCTGGACGGCTCAAACGGCTGTTTTTCGTTGAGGTTGTTGGTCGCCAGCACATAAAATTCGTAGATGCCGTTGGCAGTTCCCTGGGCGGCGTAGTCAAAATTGGCCGACTGGAGGGGTGGGTTGCCGGTGAGCACCTGCCAGACGCGCCAGTCCTGCACCTGGCCGGCAAAATTGGTGTAGCGGTAACGGATCTCGTACTGGGTGATGGCGGTCCCTGGCGCTGTCACCGCCCCCCACCGAACTGGGATCACAGAGGTCACCGGTGCCGTCGCTTGGATCAGTCCTGGGTTGAAGGGCTCCACGCCAGCCACCGGGTAGGTGAAGATGGTGGTGGTGGCCTGGGCGTAGGGGGTCCAGTTCTGTATGTTGCCTGCCTTGTCCACTGCCTGCACCCGGAATTCGTATTTGTCTCCCTGTTGGCCGCCGGTCACCTGGTAGGAAGTTGAGCGGGTCTCTTCCAGCAGGGTCTGCCAGGTGCTGTCGTTTTTGTTGAACTGGACGTTGTAGTAGTCGATGCCGGAGAGATTGTCGGTGCCGCTCCAGTTCACGGTGAAGCTGGGGTAGGGCGTATAGGCGGGCAGCTGGCCGGCAGAAGCGACCGGGGCCTCTGCGTCGACGCGTGTCGAGACCGTGGAGCTCCACGCGCCCAGATTGCCGGCGCGGTCCGCCGCCTGGACCTGGAATTCCACCAGCGCGTTGTTGGAGGCAAAGCCCCGGAAATGGTTGCCGGTCGACGAACTCTGGTTTTTCCAGTTCACCCAGCTGCCGCCGTTGATCCGGTAGCGCACGTTGTACCAGGCGACCCCGCTGGCGCTGCAGCCGGGTTGGCCGGGGTCGAAGGCCGACCACGAGGCGCGAAACTCGCTGAGCACAAAGCTGGGCAGCACGCCCATCGTCGCCACCGGCGCAGCGGTGTCGCAGTTGGCGGAATAGTCGACCACCAGATAGGGGGCTTGGGCTTGGATCGCGCGCGAGCTGAGCCACCGCCAACGTCCCCTCTCCGGCGTCTCATCCCCGGTCAGAAGCACCCCGTAGTTGGGGCGACCGCTGTCCCAGGCCACGACCGACCCGGTCGCTGCACCGCTGATCCAACCGACCGATGAGGAGAGGGTGCCGATCGGCAGCGAGTCGCCCCCCAGGTAGCTGGCGTTGTTCCAGGTGACCGAGCTCTCGCTCCAGTCCTGCTGCATAAACTGTGCCCGGAAGTCCATGCCCTGTCCTTCGCCTGGGGGATTGATGTAGCTTTGGTAGGCGTAGAAGGTTGCGTTGCGGATTTGGACATTAGCAGGCAGCGGGCTCAGGTCGAACTGGACCAGGATGCGCATTGCGTTGTAATTGTTGGGCTGATCCCAGCCCAGGTTCATATTGGCCAGGCCGCTGAAGTTTTGCGTGGGGCGCCCGGAGGCGATGAAGGTGGACTTGGTCGCCCGCAGCTGCACCGTCGCATGCACCGTGTCCCCTTCTACTCGATAGCCCAGGACGGCGTACTGCGTGCGGTCTGCCCAGGGTTCGTTCGCAGCGGCAGCCACCGCCGGGGTCCCGGCAGGGGGATCGACCGGCTGCAGCCGTGGGCTTGCTGCCAACACGTCGATCAGGCTGGGCGGCAGATCGGCCGCAGGCGCGTCGGACTGCGCATGCACACTG
>JAPLGY010000069.1 GCA_026389955.1 Caldilinea sp.
GGCATCCAGGGCGTGGTCTTCGACGACCTCAACGGCAACGGCATACAAGACAGCGGTGAGCCTGGGGTGGGCGGTGTGACAGTCAGCCGCAGCGACGGGGTGACGGCTACCACGTCCGGTGGCGGCAGCTATCGATTGGAGGATGTTGCACCGGGTGTGTATATCGTCACTCTGGCTGCCCCAGCAGGCTATCTGGATGATGTGCATCCACGAACGATCAGCCTGATCAGCGGTGGCTCTGCGCAGGCGAGCTTTGCATTACAGGCACAGGGCATCCTTCAGGGGGTCGTTTTTGAGGATCGCAACGGCAACGGCGTGCAAGATGCCGGTGAACCGGGCATCGGCGGTGTGACCGTTGCATTGAGCGGGGTCGGCAACGACTTTAGCCAGACAGCTGAAACTGCCATTGATGGCGCCTATCGGTACACTGGAATGAACCCAGGCCAGTATCAGCTTGTCGTCACACTGCCAGCAGGTTATGTGGCAGCGGCGGCGCTGGTCGAATCTGTAGGGCTACCGAGTGGTGGCTCGCGAAGTGTTGGCTTTGGGCTTCAAGTGCAAGGTGCGATTCAGGGTACCGTCTTTGCAGACAGCAACGGCAACATGCTGCAAGAGAACGCAGAATCTGGTATCAGCGACGTTGTGGTCAGAGTGCGCCAGCGGACAGACAGCCAGTTGCTGGCTGAGACAGTCACTGATATCAACGGGGGGTATCGCTTCCCGGCACTCGCAGCTGGCTCCTATCGTGTCGAAATCGAAGTGCCACCGGATTACACCAGTTTGTCTGAAACAAGCATGCCGCTCGACTTGGCTGCGTCGGCGTCGAGCGGCGTGGCGAATTTCGGGCTGCAGGTGCCCAACGCAATTTTGGGTGCTGTCTTTGTCGATCTCAACGGCAATACGCTGCGCGATGCTGGTGAGGGAGGAGTAACCGGTGTCACGGTTCGGGTAAGTGGTGAAAGTCAAGATAACAACCTCATCACAGATGCAGCGGGTGAGTTCTTGCTCACAAATTCGCCGCCAGGCGTTTACACAGTGACTGTCGGTTCGCTGACAGAGAGTGGATATCTTCCCAGCGGGTTGATGACCCGCACACTCTATCTCCCTGCCAGCGGCGCCAGTGCCTCTACACTCTTCACAGTGCTGCCTGCCAACAGCATCCTCGGCAACGCTGCCCCAGGCACCGAACTGACCCTGGCTGCACAACCAGGCGCTCTGCGTGCAGCAACTACCAGCCAGACTGTGCGCGCCAACAACCTGGGCTTCTTCCTGTTTGCAGATGTCCAGGAAGGCGATTATCAACTCTCGGTGACCCCCCCGCCCGGGTTCACGGCTGCCCAATCCACCCTCAGTGTGGCAGTTCGGGGCGAAAGTGTGCGAGCGGACAGTGCAGTGTTCACCAATGGCACGATTCGAGGGTCAGTGTTTGAAGACATCGATCGCAACGCATCTGCCAGCGCCCGCGAGTCAGATATCGGGGGCGTCACTCTTCAACTGTGGAGGGACCAGACGTTGATCCAGGAAACTGTCTCCGCTACAACCGGCGAGTACCAGTTCAACAGCCTTCCCGTCGGTGAATACCGACTGACTGTAGAGTCACCTCTCTTTGTCCAATCCGCTACAGCTGCGGTGACCCTGACCCAGCAGCTGCCCGGTGCCAACCTGGATGTGGGCATGGAGCGGCGCAGTGCCATCAGCGGCCGGGTCTACCTGAGCCCGAACACACTCCTGCTGGAGCCACTGCCGACGGAAGGGGTGGGGCTAGGCAACTTCACAGTGAATTTGGATGGCCCGGTGCAGCGAAGTGCCCAGACAGATGCTGCTGGCTTTTTCCGCTTCGACACACTGCCTCCGGGCACATATCGGGTAGAAGTGCTGGAGACAGAAGGCTTTTATCCGGTCAAAGACAACGATTGGAATAAGACGTTTGTGTTAGAGGCCGATAGGGCTGTGACCGGAGCAAATCTCGGCTTGTCAACGGTCAAACCTGAAGATGTCCCACCCACCAGCCTGGTGCCAATACCAGAGCCCATGATCATACAACAACAGTTTTTACCCTATATTGCAGTGGCTGCTGCACAAGAAGTAGCGGCTGCACAGGAAAACATCACACCTCCTGTCGCTGCACCGATCGCTGAATCCTTCTCAAATTGGCTGTATCTCCCTGTGGTGTCACAGCAACCAGAATAATCAACCTGCTTTGTCAGCACCCAGACCCCTGAACACATACGCCTCTTTCCACGACAGTGCTGCCCGGTGTACTCAAACACCGGGCAGCACTGTCGTGCAGCCCAGGAACAGGCCAGATCGTTTCTGCACAGACTTTCCCACAACCTTCTGTCACCCACCCTGTCAATGATTATGCAAAGCATATAGTCTGTGCCATACTGTGTATGGTGATGAATCGTGTGATTTGGTATGCAGTGGAGAAAATCTTTTGAACGAACCCAATCGTCTGGCCGACGCTCTGGATGAACCCCCTGTGATTGCAGTTGATCTGCTTCCCCCTGATGTCGCTGCGGCCGCCCGTCGCGCAGGCTGGAGCCGGCTGATGCCGGTGCAGGTCAAGGCAATTCCCTTTTTGCTTGACAGCCGCGATGTGATGATCCAGGCCCGCACAGGCAGCGGCAAAACCGGAGCCTTTCTCCTGCCGCTACTGGAACGTCTCGACCCCGCCCGGGCAGCCTGCCAGGCATTGATCCTGGTCCCGACGCGTGAGCTGGCTCAGCAGGTCTGGCACGAAGCCGAAGTACTCTTCGCAGGCACTGGTCTGCGAACCGTCGCCGTTTACGGCGGTGTAGGCTATGGCGCCCAGATCGACGCCCTCAAGGCAGGAGCACAGGTGGTGGTTGGCACGCCAGGCCGTGTGCTCGACCACCTGCTGCGCCGAACGTTTGCACTCAAAACGCTGCGGTTGCTGGTCTTCGATGAGGCAGACCGGATGCTGTCGATGGGCTTCTACCCAGACATGCGGGAAATCCAACGTTATCTGCCCGACCACCCCATCAACGGCTGCATGTTTTCGGCGACCTACCCGCCCCAGGTGCTGCGCACGGCCCAGCAATTTCTCAAAAACCCCGAATTTCTCTCGCTGAGCCAGGACCATGTTCATGTTGCCGAGACCACCCATCTCTTCTACAAGGTGCCAGACATGGGGCGTGAACGAAGCTTGATACGGGTCATCGAGCAGGAAAATCCAGCCTCTGCCATCATTTTCTGCAATACCAAGGTCAACGTACATTTTGTGGCCGTGGTGTTGCAGCGGTTTGGATACGATGCCGACGAACTGAGCGCAGATCTGTCCCAGGCCGAGCGCGAACGGGTGCTTGAACGCGTACGCCAGGGCACCCTGCGCTTTCTGGTAGCTACCGATGTCGCAGCGCGCGGGCTGGATATTCCAGAGCTGTCGCATGTGATCCAG
Source organism: Caldilinea sp. (assembly GCA_026389955.1). Next base: position 3,422 of record JAPLGY010000069.1, read on the forward strand.
TACGAACCCCCCGAAGACAGCGAAAACTATATCCATCGTGCCGGCCGCACCGGCCGGGCCGGTGCGGCCGGGATCGCCATCACCCTGGTCAGCCGGGTCGACCAGGCTGTACTGGAGCGGGCAGTCAAGCAGTACTCGCTGCCGATTCTCGAACGAACCTTGCCCACCGAACAGGAGGTTCAGGGCGTTGTCTCCGAACGGCTGACAGCCCTGCTGGAAGCCCGGCTGCGCGACCGCGATAAATTGCAGGCAGAACGCAGCCTGCGTTTTGTCCCGCTGGCGCGCAGCCTGCTGGAAAACGAAGAAGAACTTCCCATCATCGCGATGTTGCTGGACGACTACTACCAACAGCTGCTGCATGCCCCGGTTCGCTCCCCAGCCAGCACACAGCCCCCTGCTCACGCCCCGTCAGTTCAGACAAAAGACGAACCGACAGCACCCCGCCGCCGCCGCCGCTGAACGCTGCCGCCCTCGGGAACATTCTCCCCGACCCTGCCGTCCTTAGAAGCATCTGGCTGGCCGATCGGTGCCAGCCGACTTCTACAATACCGCACAAGGAGGCTGCAATGTTCAAACGGGTGCTGATTTTGTTGGGGTGGGGGACCGTGCTCTTGGGGCTGGCTGGCTGTCAACCTGTCCAGCCACTTGACCCGGATGGATCGACAACACACAACCCTGCGCCTGCCGGAGCGGAAGCAGCTCAGCTTCCCGCACTCGAAACAGGCACCTGGCAGCTGACGGCGGTGGCCGACAGCAACGGGACGCTTGCCCAGGTTCCCGCTGAAGTGACTGCGACCGCTGCCTTTTCGCAAGGCATGCTCAACGGACAGAGCGGCTGCAACCAATATGGTGCTGCGTACACGCTGGAAAATACATCGCTCCAGATTACCCCCGGCCCGATGACCTTGATGGCTTGTCTGGGGCCGCAGATGCAAATCGAACAAGATTTTCTGGCTGCATTGGCCGCAACAGAGACCTATCAGATCCAAGACAACCAGCTGTCCCTGGTCGCATCTGGCGGCCAGACCGTAGCGACGTTCGTGCTGCAGGCCGACGCCAGCCTGGCGGGAAACGACTGGGTAGCGACTGCCTATGCCAACGGAGAAGATGCCCTCGTCTCCGTGCTCTTGGAGACCAGGCTGACAGCCCACTTTGCCGCAGACGGTCTGCTCAGCGGGTCGGCTGGCTGCAACCAGTACCACACCACGTACACAACAGATGGAACGACAATCGCACTGTCACCGATCTCGACCACCCGCCGAATGTGTGCGGCAGAAATTATGGCACAGGAGAGTGCTTTCTTGGCTGCTCTGAAGAAAACAGCGCTCTTTCAAAGAGAAGGAAATCGCTTGGAACTTCACGACGCCCAGGGGACGTTGCTGGCTGCTTTTTTGCTGGCCAACAATGAGTAAAGCGTCTGGGAGATGGACGAAAGGGGGCTTTCGTCCATCTCCCAAGGGTGTGTATTACGGCTGCTGCATCATCGACTCAGCAGGCACGACCAGGGCGTCTGCCGGCGCTTCGATCTCCTGCGGCTCGTTGAGCGCAGAGTTGATCACCTCCGCCAAAATGTCGACCGCAGCGGCATCTGTGCTGCCCATCTCTGGGGGCAACGCACCGCTCATCGCCGCCATCTGCAGCAGACCGGCGAGATCCCAGTTGAAGCTGTTGCTCTGCGCAAGCACATAGCTGGGCTCCTCAATGCCAACTGCAGTCACGCTCTCAGCACTCAGACCCTGGAAGAGGACAGGACCCATCATGCCCACCATCGCCAGTGCCTGGTCGATATCGGCGGCGCTGGGCGCACCCTCCCCCAACGCCCCAGAGGCCGCCAGGCTCTTGACAAGCTCGACAAATTCTGGGCTGCTGATCAGGCTGGCAATGTCCAGCGTGGTCACAAAAGTGGCCGCATCTGTCCCATCCAAGTCGATATCTTCGCCACGCTCAATGCTCATGAAGGGCTCGAAAGCACCCGGATTGCTGAGCAACGCCACCCCTGCCAGCGCACCTGCTGTGGCAGCATCTCCCGCCCCACCATCCGCCTGGGCAGCAAAGTCAGCCAGAAGCCCCTGTTCCGCTGCAGCAGCCAGCACAGGGCCAAACTCAAAACCGATCCAACCGGTCAGATCCTGCATCCCATCCAGCAGCGGAGCAATCTCGGTGACATCCACATACAGGACACCCTCTTGGAGCACCAAGGGCACACTGAGTTCAGCCGGAATGGCGTAGCCAGTGTCTGCAGAGAGGACACCCGCCAGTGTCTCGCCGAGGCTGGCGGAGATCTCCATGTCGAACGACCAGCCATTGTAGAGGTCCACGATGGCCTCCGGAGATTCGACCAGGACATTCGTCAAATCTTCCTGGGTCTGAAGCCCGGCCAGCGCAGACATCGCAGCCTGGGCAGACTCCCCATAGCTGAAGGCACCGTCCACACCGACCGCGACCGAGGTGTCTGGCAGGCCAGGAATGCCCGACAGATCCACACTGTAGATGGCAGACGCCTGATACGACGAAACACTCTGCAGGTTGACAGCGGCTGTCGTCAACAACGCACAGTCAGCCTCTTCCAGATCGCCACAGAACAATGCCTCCTGTGCCAGCGCCGTGCTGAAGGAAGCCAACAACAAAATGAGCACCAATGCCAAAGAAGCCAATTTTGAACGCATGCCTCAAAACCCCTTTCAAAACGATTTGTGTGTAGAAAATGCAAATCAACTGGTTGCGCGAACCGCCTGCGACTGAAGTCCCCATCTACAATACCATACCTTCACAATTTCGTAAACTAGAAGCAGGTGCTTGTTGCGCGCAGGACAGAGAGCTATTGGCC
>JAPLGY010000356.1 GCA_026389955.1 Caldilinea sp.
CGAACCAACAGGTGCAACTCTGTTCGTACAATTGAGGCGCTGTTACGCGGGAGTTTGGCTCCTTTGGCGGCGTACAGCTCGCTTAAACAACTCCTTTTGAATCAACAGGCCAAACAATTGCTAAAAGTTTCTTACATTGACATAGTGTAACATTGATGTGAGTTATTGTCAATACCTTTGGCGCAAAAAAGCAGGCAATTTTGTACGAATTTTGCAAAACGAGACAAAAGTCGTAGGAATGTGTTATTTTTGCCGGTGGGCAGCTGTGGCGGCCTGTGGTATATTTGTTGGTACAGGCATAGGATCTGTTTTGTCGTACGAGGGGGGGGCACGAGCTTGGTCGATCCCTTGAGCCAGGTTACAATCCGCCAAATTTTCACATTTTCACCACACAGAGGGGGTGAAGGGGAGCCGCGAGCTCGGTCGATCCCTTGAGCACTTTACATCATTGTCGCCAGCATCGGAGCCGGTAAAGAGAAAAGGGGCTGAAATGGACAGCAGTACGGGAAAGCGTTGTGTGGGGTGGGCGCGACGCTGTTCGATGGGATGGGTGTGGGCCTTGCTTTTTTGCGGGCTCTTGTGGGGGGGAGCTGTGGGGGGAGTGCAGGATGTAGGGGGAACTTTGGAGCAGACGTCGTCCTGTTCGAGCGCGTTCCACCGGGTGCGGGCGGGGCAGACGTTGGCTTCGATTGCCGCTGCCTACGGCACGACGGTGCATCGGATCGTCGGCTGCAACCGGCTGGCCTCTTACACGCTCTATGTCGGGCAGACGCTGCGCCTTCCGGCCCGTTCTGTCGTTCGCCCTTAAAAACCGGTGTGGGGGGGGGCGGTCATTTGGCGAGTACGATCTTGGCGCCCTCCTGGCGCAAGCTTCGTTCGCCGGCATCCAGCACTTTGAGCACGCGCAGCCCATTTTCGCCGTCGGTCAGGGGGCGGCTTCCGGTCCGGATGCAGTCGATCCAGTGTGCGCATTCCATCTGCAGCGGCTCGTGCAGGTCGAGGCGTGGGATCAGGATGTCGCCGCTGTGCAGCTTGTACTGGAAGTCGCCGTAGGTGACGTCTCCTTTGCGGAAGGCGCCTTTGTCGTAGATGCGCACCTTGCCTTCGGCGCTGACGTCGTCGTAGACGACCATTTTGTGGCTGCCGACCACGGTCATTTCGCGTGTTTTGCTGGGGTCGAGCCAGCTGGCATGGACATGGCAGAGAAGGTTGTTGGGGAAAAAGAGGGTCAGAAAGACGACATCTTCGACGTTGTCGTTCAGGCAGCTGGCTCCCTGGCAGCGGACTGCGTCTGGCATCTGGCCCAGCAGATAGAGTACGATCGAGATATCGTGTGGGGCGATGCTCCAGAGTGCGTTGACGTCGCTCTGCACGCGTCCTAGGTTGACGCGTCGGCTGTAGAGGTAAAAGATTTCGCCCAGTTCTCCTTGCTCGATCAGCGTTTTGATATAGCGGACGGCTGGGTTGTACTCGAAGACATGGCCGACCATCAGGGTCAGCTGCTGCTGTCGGGCCAGCGCGATCAGCGCTGCTCCTTCGTCAAGGTCCATGGTCAGGGGTTTTTCGACCAGCACATGTTTGCCGGCTGCGAGCGCGTCCCGTGCCAGTGTGAAGTGGGTGCGGGCTGGGGTGGCCACGACGACCCCGGCCAGGGCTGGGTCGGCGAGGATCTCATCCAGCCGGGCAGCGGTGGCGCAGCCGTAGCGCTGTTCGGCCTGGGCACGGGCGGCTGGGTTGGGGTCGACCACGTAGGCCAGTTTGACGCCAGCCAGCTGATGGAAGTTGCGGGCAAGATTGGGGCCCCAGTAGCCGTACCCGACGAGGGCGATGTGGAGGGGGGAAGAGGTGGGGTGTAGCATGAGCAGCGGTTCCCTTCTTGGCGCTGTGAAAAAAGTTGTTTTGCAGCCACCTGTGCGGCAGGCTGCTGCGGGTCAGCGGGTGCAGGGGGCGATTTCCAGGGTTCGCACGCCTGCATAGACGGTGGGCCCATCGACGGCTGCGCCGACGGTGACGGTGGCCGGGTGCAGCAGCGCGGCTGCTTCGAGGGCGCTGCCCGGCGCTGCGCCGACTGCGCCGACAAAAGCATGGCTCCAGCGCAGCTGGCCGCGCAGATCTGTTCCAACGCCGGCTCTTTGCAGCGCTGCCACGGCTCTTTCGTCCAGCTGCAAGCTGGCTTCGTCGCTGACCGCCCCAGCCACCAGCGTGCCCTTCTCCCACTGCGCCAGCCAGTCTGCCAGGGCACCCGAAGCTGCCGGATCCCCCGATGTGTCGAAGTGGGCTGCGGCCAGTACGGTTCCTTGCGGATGGAGGGCGACCAGGTGATACCCCCGTTCGTTGCCGGCGTAGTCGTAGCCGTCTACAAAGATCTGGGCAAAATCGCCGACCTCTTCTCCGGCGCTGCGGACCCCGATCCAGTGTGCTGCGGGCAGTCTGGCCTCGCTGTCGCCGATCTTCCATGTGGCTTCTCCGGTCGGCTGGCGGGTCTGCCCTGCCGGGCGGGGGGTGTTTTCGAGGTGCAGAACGATCTGGTCGACCGGGGGGGTGTCTGTCCTGGCGGGCACCTCGACTTGAACGCGGTGCGCGTGTTGTTCAGTTGGCAGGAGTGTCTGTCCGTTGACTTCCAGGCGCTGCAGCAGTGCGGCCAGGTCGGGGCCGGTGAAGGTCAGCCGGGTGCAGGTGGCTGGCAGATTGACCAGCAGCCCTGGGGAGGGGCGGGTGGCATACCGGACCCCATCGGTGGGGGGCAATGTGGCCCAGCCTTCGGCCAGGTAGAGGGGGGCCAGGTCACCGTCCAGCGGCACTGTGCGGGTTGGCGGCAGGGGGGGGGATACCACCCGGTACAGCACGGTCGTGGCGGCAGCGCCGCTCCAATCTGGCCCTTGCCAGCGGGTGACCTCGACCAGCGGCAGAACGTCTCGGATGAAGTGGAGCAGTTCGGGGGGGGCCTTGTCTTCGTGGACGACCACATGGCGGATGCCCAGCTCGGCCAGCACCTGGGGGGCGATCGGACGATTGCGGGCCACCAGGCGGTGGTATTGTGGGGCAACGACGGCCTGGCGATGGGGGCGATCGGCGTTCATCAGTGCGATCAGGTCGCCGAGACGGGGGGCCTTTGTGAAGTATTGGAATTTGAGGTCCGGGTTGCGGCTGGTGTTGCCGCCCAGACGGCGCAGGCCATGGGCTGTCTGCCAC
>JAPLGY010000470.1 GCA_026389955.1 Caldilinea sp.
GGGTAAAGGCCAAGAGTCCAAACAAATATTTGCGAGTCATCAGGGTTCCTTTCGTAAAGCAAATTGTGGATAGTCTCCAGGCAGCCAGCTGTATTCTGCCGAGGGTACGATGAGGAGTATCAAAAAATATAACAGAGCGTGCCGTCGGCGTCAAATAGAGGCACACCGCGCCGATTTCGCACGCACCTTGAAAATCGAATCGCTGTTCGTTTCCGCAGTGGCTGCAGCCTGCCATCGAACGCATCTCACCGTCTGTAGATATGCACAAGCGCGGTTCTGCGCTACAATAAGCTCCCGATGAGCTCGATGCCTTGTGACCTTTCGATCGTGATCGTGAGCTGGAATGTGTGGCCTCTGCTGCAACGCTGCCTGGCGTCGATCGAACGCTGCAGCGTGGCGACAGCCCCTACACTGCGGGTCCTTCCCCAAGGGTGGCGTCTGGAAGTCATCGTCGTCGACAACGCCAGCGCAGATGGCACCCCGGCCCAGGTTGTGGCCCATTTCCCCTGGGTGCGCGTGCTGGCCCAGAGACAGAACATCGGCTTTACCGGCGGCAACAATCGAGGCTTTGCGACCAGCAAGGGACGTTTTCTTTATTTTCTCAACCCAGACACCGAGCTGGTGGACGGGACGACACCAGGCGCTTCGCTGGCCACCCTGACAGCCCGGTTGGAGGCAGACCCTGCGCTCGGCGTCGTGGGCCCACAGCTGCGCTACGGCTGGGGCGCAGCTGGCCGGGCAACCCCTGGACCCGCGCCCTGCTCATGGCCGACCGGCCAGCAGAGCAATCCTGTGCTGTCGACTGGCTCGTCGGTGCAGCGCTGCTCTGCCGACGCAGCGCGCTGGAGGCAGTCGCCACTGCTGCCGGACCCTTCGACGAAAGATTTTTTATGTACAGCGAAGAACTCGACCTTTGCCGACGCATCCGGCAGGCTGGCTGGCAGGTGCTCTACGAACCCGCAGCACAGGTCCTCCACCACGAGGGCAAAAGCAGCGAGCAGGTCTCGACCCAACGGCATATCCACTTCAACACCAGCAAGGTGCGCTACTGGCACAAATGGTTTGGCCCCCGCTGGGCTGCTGCTCTGCGGGGGTTTCTCCTGGGCGAATATGCCTTACAGATCGGGGTTGAAAAGTTGAAACAACGCCTTGGACACCGTCCTGAGCTGCGCCAGAGCCGGATCGAAGCCTACCGGGCTGTTCTGCGCAGTGGGCTGCGCTGAACAGCACACCCCGTGTGCACTCCTCTTGATGTTCAACAGCTCATTTTAATAGCCGAGCTCTTTGCTGACCTGATTGGGGATCGGCTGGCCAACGGCCGCAGCGGCCAACAGCCCTGCCAGCTCATCCAGCTGGCGCCCGACCGCAGCCGGCAGCCAGCCGCCGCGGTGGGGGCTGAGGACAACATTGTCGAGTTCGTGGAAGGGCATCCGGGCAGGCAGCGTCCTGTCTCGTGCAGCTTCGTCGGGCGGATAGCAGTACCAGACGTCGATGCCGGCAGCAGCCAGATGGCCGCAGCGCAGGGCCTGGTAGAACGCCTCCTCGTCGATCACCGGGCCACGCCCGACGTTGATGACCACCGCCCCCGAAGGCAGCGCTGCCAGTTCGCGCGCCCCGACCAGGCCAACGGTCTCGGCAGTCTCCGGCAACACGCAGATCAAAATGTCAGTGGATGGCAGCAGGCTGGGCAGATCGGCCAGGGTATAGACCGCCACGCCATTTTCGAACGGCTGAGGCGGGCGGCGGCGGCGCACGCCGCTCACCTGCATCCCCAGGGCCAGGCAGGGCGGTGCAAGCTGGCGGCCGATCGCTCCGTACCCCAGGATCAGAACCCGTTTACCCGCAAGAAGCAGAGAGGGCGCACCGAGATACCGTTGGCGCCAATCCCCCTGGCGCAGCTGTCGATCGAGTGGAACAACAAACTTCACCGCAGCAAAAAGCAATGCCAGGGCAAACTCGGCCGTTGCAACGTCGTTGTAATGCAAGTTGTGCAGCGTAACTTCCGGGTAGCGCAAAAGCAACGCCTGCATCGCGGGGGAGACACCCGCGTAGGGCACAATCACAGCCCGCAGTGCCGGTGCCCGTTCGATCCACTCTGGCTCAAGCGCACCGTGCACAAGCACATGACAGTCCGCAGGTAGCTCCTGCTCAGGTGCGGCCGTCAGCCGCACGTTGTCCGGCAACCGCTGGCGAAGCGCCGGAGCATGGCGGGCAAGATCGGAGGGGGGGATATGTACGTTGAGGGGAACAACCGGCTCCATCGTTTTCTCCTGCGAAACAACCGGCTTGACCGGTCAGTCGTCCGGCGCAGCCGACGGGTGGAGCACCGCCAGGATCGGCGGTGCATAGGTCTGAATTTTCCAGGGTGTCAGCCCGGCAATCGACCGCAGCGCCTCTGCGCTGACCGGGTTTTGTTGGGCGATCGCCAGCAGGGTGCTGTTGGGCAGGACGATGTCGGCGTCCACACCACGAGCAGCGGCAGTCTCTGTGCGCCAGCGGCGCAAGCCATCGTAGCGCTGCTGAATCGCCTTGTCCAGCAACAGCTCGGAACGCCCATCGCCGGAGGGCAGCGGCGGCAGCGGCTGGGTCTGGCCAGCACGAATTGTCTCCAGCAACTCGCTGCCGTAGCGGTGGATCTGCAGCGTAGAAAGCCCGTCGATCCGGGCAAGTTCGTCCTGAAAGCTGGGCAGAGACTGCGCCAGCTGAACCAGGACAGAATCGTTGACCACTTTGAACGGAGGACGGTCTGCGCTGCGCGCGGCTTGTTCGCGCCAGTGCCAGAGGGCTTCGAGCACGTTGTGCTGGCCACGCGGGACCTCACGCACTGCACGCATCTGCCAGAAGCTGCGTCCGTTCGGCTCGCGCTCGGCCGGGTTTCCGCAGGTCAATGCGGCAAAGGCATCCTGCGCTTCTTCCCAGCGGCCGCGCCGCTGGAGCTCATCGACCAGCCGTTCACGCAACGGCAGCAGAGAGTGCGTGTCCATCTGGGCATAGGCGATTTGAGCCGGGGTCAGCGGGCGCTGCCCCCAGTCGGTGCGCTGCATCCGCTTGTCGCTGACAATGCCAAATTGCTGTTCCAGAATCGCTGCCAGCCCAACCTGTTTCCAGCCCAGAATCCGGGCCGCCAGCTGGGTGTCAAAGACACGCTGGAAAAGGAAGCCGTGGCTGCGGTACAATGTGAGCATGTCGTTGTCCGCTGCGTGCATGACCACTTCCACCGCCGGGTCAGCCAACAGCTCGCCCAAAGGCGAAAGATCGCTCAGCCGCAGCGGATCCACCAGATAATCTTCGACGACGAGACGCTCTGGCGAGCCGTCTGCGGCAGCCCCGGAAATCTGAATCAGACAGACGGTCCCCTGGTAGCTGTACAGACTGTTGCTCTCCGTGTCGAGCGCAAAACGAGGCTGGCGGCGCAGCTGGTCGACCAGCCTGCGCAGGGCCTGAGGGGTGTGAATCAAAGGTTGTGCTGTTTTTGAGTAGAAGTACATTCCTGCCTATGCCAAAAACCTGATAAACTTCTGATCGTGGCCGTTCTGTAGGGTGGCTGGCCCTGGTAAGGAGCGCCAGCCTCTCGCTTGCGGGGTTCATCTTACTGTGCAGAGAAAAGTGTGTCAAAACAGAGACGCTGAACGGTTCGTGCAAAACCAAATCGAGCTTCGACCTTGTGCGCGGTTGTGAAAGGAGTGGGTCGTGCAGGTACAGATCAGAGCAAAAGCAGTGTCCAGCCCTATGCGGAGCCCCTTTCTGCGTTCGATCAGGCTGGAATTGCTGGGATTGTTGTTGTTTGTCGTGCTCTTCAGCTTGTTGAGGGGCATCGGGGCTGCGCTCACCCCCTCTGGGCTGATTGGGCTGGGGCTGGGGATGGCAGCGGTGCCTGCACTGCTCTGGCTGGCAGTTTTCTACCGGATCGACCAGGCAGAACCCGAGCCAAAACAGCTGGTCGTCCGGGTCTATCTGGCCGGCCTGTTGGTCGCCGCCGCGCTGCACCAACCGATCTACGAGGTCTGGTTTGAGAGCAGCCGCTGGCTGGGCAACTACTGGTGGTCGCAGCTGTTCGGCGGGATCCTGGTCACCGGCATGGCGAGTGCGGCCATCGTCTACGCCACGGTACGGGTGACAATTTTTGCCGACCCAGAATTTGACGAACGGCTGGATGGCATTCTGTACGCAGTGGCTGCCGGGCTCGGGGTTGCCACTGTCCACAACTTCGTCTATGTGATCCAGCATGGAGGTGTCGACCTGCAGATAGGCTCGATCCGCATGGTGGTCGATACCTTGGGCTACGCCAGCATGGCAGGGGTGCTCGGCTATTTCATCGGCCAGGCCCGTTTCGAGAAAACCCCCCTCTATTATCTGCCCGCCGGGGTGACCTTGTCGGCGATATTGACCGGGCTCTATTTTTTCTTGATCGATCGGACCGGCCAGGAGGGCCTGCATGCCGAACCCTGGCGCGACCTGGCGCTCGGGATCTTTTGGACGCTGCTGGTCCTGGGTGCCGTCAGCTGGCTGGTGCGCCGCGCCAATGAGGAGACTGCCCGGGTTGCCCTGCTGGCTGGCGAATCGTGGGTGACCCAGGACGATTCGATCCCCCCCACAGGAGCCGTGCAATGATCTGGTTCGACCGTCTGATCAAGCCAAGCCCAACCAACGACCGGCCCGAGCTGCGCGAGCAGCTGGTCAACGACCTGGCGGTTGCAGTGACCGTTCTCTTTGCGTTTCTGGCAAACGGCGGCGCACTCCGGGTGGCCTATCCCGACCGCTGGGCTGTGCGAGAGCAGAGCGCAGGAGGGTTTACAGCACTGCAGCTGGGCAGCCCCAGCCTCTATGAAACCCAGATCACAGTGAGCAGCCGGCCCTTGGGGGAAGCCGAAAACCTGGAAACAGCGCGTTTTGAACGTTCGCTCAAGCTCGCCGCCGGCCTGGACACCTATCGAGAACTGACCGCAGAGACACTGACCCTGTTGAACGGGACCCCAGCCCTTGTGACCACCTACGGCTTTGTGGTCGATCCAGCACAGGAGAGCGGAGCCGCCGAGCTGCCCGTGGTCGTCAAAGGACAAGATATCCTGTTTGTGGCCGGCGATTTCCTGTACAGCGTGACGCTGCGCGCCGATGCCCTGGCGTGGGATGCCAGCACCCATGCGTTTGCAGTGGTCACCGCCAGCCTGCGTCTGCAGCCGGTCACCGAACTGTGGGCCGACCCAGCCCGGAGTCGCAACTTTGACGGTGCTGTTCAAACCGAAGGAGGCAACTGATGCGCTACCGTGCTGTGCTGGCCCACCTGGCCAGCAGCCGTTCGCTGGGCAAGCTGCTCCTCTTGTGGGTCCTGTTGGCTGTGCTCGGCCTGGCAGGGAGAGCACAGGCTGTGGACCGGCTCTCTCTGCAGCGGGCGCTGCAGTCGGTGGTGTTGGTGCTGGTGCCCGACGCCAACGGCGAACTGCTCAGTTCGGGCAGCGGAACCGTCCTGGACGCCGAGCGCGGCCTGGTACTCACCAACTTTCATGTGCTGGGCGACCTGGAAAGCGGCGAATTTTTCAACCAGACAGGGTCTGCTGTGATCGGGGTGATGCCCGAGACGCTGCGCGGGGCCCCTCTGCTGCGCTACACAGCCCACACCATCGCCCACGACCGCCGGTACGACCTGGCTCTGCTCCAGATCACCGGCCTGCTCGACGGGTCGACCGCGTTGCCCAAAAATTTGGGGCTGACCGCACCGCTGCGAGGAGAAAGCGACGCACTGCTGCCCGGCGACCGCATGGCCGTGATCGGCTACC
>JAPLGY010000485.1 GCA_026389955.1 Caldilinea sp.
CGGGCGCCGATCAAACTCCACGCGGTCGAGCAGAAAGCCGATGTCGCCGGCAAAGGATGTGCGGTTGATCAGCGAGCGATCGACGACTGCGGCCTTGAACTCTGGGTGGCGACAGGCGATCCAGAAGGCCATATAGCCGCCGTAACTGCCGCCGGCCACCGCCAGCCGTGTTGGGTCTACAAAATCGAAGCGTTCACAGGCCGCGCCCAGACAGGCCATGTTGTCTTGGTAGTCGAGATCACCCCAGTGGCCGCGCGTGGCCAGCGAAAACTCCTGCCCATAGCCGTGATTGCCGCGCGTGTTGCAGTGCACCACCGCATAGCCATGCGCCGCGTAGAGGTGAAATTCGTGGCAAAAGACACTGGCGCGCATGCCGCCAGGGCCGCCACCGGTGTACAGGATCAGCGGATACCGTTCGCCCGGTTTGCGCCCAACCGGCGGCACCATCCAACAATCGACGGTGACATTGCCCGAGGTTACAGAGAAGCGGATGGGCTCAGTCATCTCCAGCGTGTCGAGCAGTTCCTGGTTGAGGTAGGTCAGACGACGCAGGCTCTGGTCAGCTCGCTCAAAGAGATAGAGATCGCCAGGATTCATGTCGTCACCGATGAGAAGCACAAGCCGCATGCCTGTCCGATCCATCGTAAAGGCGACAACCGAATGCCTGCCTGAGGTCAGTTTCGTTACGGCACCATCCGTGACCGCAATCTGCACGAGATCCACCGCCCCTGCCTCGTTGGTCAGGGCGTAGAGCGTGCGGCCATCGGGCAGCCAGGCTGGGCCATCCTCGCCGCCATAGCGGCGCATGTCGGAATTGCGCGAATAGTCGCCCAACGCCCGATCGTACTCAGCCGTGACGCACCTGGCTGCACCCTCTTCCACTGTGACCAACCAGAGCATCTGGTTGCCATAGTGGCCGATCACCGGGTCGTTGTGGCCACAGACCGCAATCGTCTTGCCATCGGGCGACCAGGTGAGATCGTTGCTGCGCATCTCTTCTAATCCGAAGAGCTCGCGCGGCTGCACAGGCGCATCGGCGGTTGCGTCCACCAGGTAGACAAAGCTGTTGCGCTGCAGCTCGCCCTGCGCCCGCAGATTGCCTGTCGTCGCCAACCAGCGCCCGTCGGGCGACCAGCTTGGCGCGCCCAGGTCAAATTCGCCATTGGTCAACAACCGGACTCCTGAGTCGTTCAGCTCCGCCAATGCAATATGCGAGCGATAGTCGGCAAGAGAACCGGTGCTGTCCATCTGCCAGCGCAGGCGGCGGATCACAAGCACATCGCGATTGAAGCGTTGGTAAGGGTCTTCCGGGATTGGCTGACCGAGTGCTTCCAGCCCATGAAGTGGATCGACAAAGGTGTTGAAGGCGATCCGTTGGCCATCCGGCGACCATTCTGGGTTGCGCACACCGCCTGCCAGTCGGGTAAGCTGGCGCGGGCTGCCGCCGTCTGCTGGCATGACCAGCAGCTGTGCGCCGCCGTTGGCAACATCCGCGGCGAGCGGCGGGGTGATCCCTGGCAGGGTGGCGGCACTGCTGTTGGTTTGGGGGGCAGGGCTGGCCAAATAGGCAATCCAGCGTCCATCTGGCGACCAGCGCGGAAAGGTGTCCATGCCGTTGCCGCTGCTCAGGGGGCGCGTTTCCCCTGTGGCGACATGGGTGATTTGAATCTGCGAGCGATAGCGGTTTTCTTCGCCGTCTATCCACGTGCGCACCCAGAGCACCTGGCTGCCATCCGGTGACAGCTGCGGGTCATCCGCCATCTGAAATCGAAGCAGGTCGCGTGACGTAAGCCGGTGTTTGCAGTTCATAGCTTCATCCTTGGGTCCAAAACATCGCGCAGCCAATCGCCGAACAAAATGGCTCCCAATACGGTCAGGCTGATGGCCAGCCCTGGAAACGTTGCGAGCCACCATGACGTTGCCAGGTGGTCGCGGCCTTCAGCCAACATCACGCCCCAGGTAATTGTCGGCGGCTGCACGCCCAACCCCAGGAAGCTCAGCGAAGATTCGGCAATGATCACCGTTGCGATCTGCAGCGTGCTGAGGACAATGATCGACGCCGTGACATTGGGCAAAATGTGGCGCAGCAGAATCCAGAGATCGGTCTGTCCAATGCTGCGCGCTGACTGGACAAAATCACGCTCTTTGATTGAGAGCACCTCCCCGCGGACAACACGGGCAAAGGTGACCCAGCCGGTGAGCCCCAGCACAATGACCAAGGTCAACAGCCCTGATCCTTTGCCCAGACCCAGGGCACCCACCACCGCCATCGCCAGCAAAATAAAGGGGATAGACATAAATGTGTCGACGATGCGCGAGATAATGGTGTCGACCCATCCTCCAGCGTAACCGCTGATCAGGCCGAGCGCGACGCCGACCACCATGGCGACAAGCACGCCAAGCACGCCGACGACCACGGAGATGCGCGCCCCATAGATCAGGCGGCTGAGCAGATCGCGGCCAAGCTGGTCTGTGCCCAGGAAAAAAGTCACATCGCCCTCGGCGTGCCATGCAGGCGGCATCATGCGCGAGCGCAAATTCTGCTTGGTCGGCTCGCGCGGGGCCATGAGGGGCGCTCCCACCGCCACCAGCATCGCCAGCGCCACCAGGATGGCGCCCAGCATACCGACTGGGTTGCGCCGCAGTTTGATCCACCAACGCCAGCGTGGCCGGGCAGTGGGGCGCATGAGTTGCGCTGTGGGCGGTTGTGTGGGCGGTTGTGTGGGCATTGCCGTCACCGAAATCTGATTCTTGGATCGATCACAGCATAGGAGAGATCGACCAGTAGGTTGGTCACCATGACGACCAGGGCAAAGACGAAAACTCCTGCCTGGACAACCGCAAGATCGCGCACCTGCACCGATGCCAGGATCAGACGCCCCATGCCCGGCCAGGCAAAGACATTCTCGACAATTACGGCGCCCCCCAGCAACCATGCCATCTGCAGCCCAAACACCGTAACGAAGGGGATCAGCGCGTTGCGCAAGGCATGGTGCATGATCACCATACCCTGTGAGACTCCCTTGGCGCGGGCAGTCACAATGTACTCTTGTCGCAGGACTTCCAACATGCTGGAGCGCAAGACGCGCGCCAGGGTGGTGGCGATGCTGCTGCCCAGGGTGATGGCCGGCAAGACAATCGATGCGGCTTCATCGCGGCCCGACACGGGCAGCCAACGCAGTTGAACCGAGAAGAAGAGGATCAACATGATGCCAATCCAGAAATTGGGCATGGCGCGGCCAAGTGTCGAACCGACGGTGACAAAGAGGTCGAGCCACGAGTTCTGATAGATGGCCGAGAGCAGGCCTGCCGGAATCGCGATGATGAGCGCCACCAGCATCGACGCCAGCGCAAGTTCCAGGGTGGCCGGCAGGCGTTCGAGCACCAGTGGCATCGCGGGAGAGCGGAAGCGGAATGAGTCGCCAAAATCGCCGGCAAGCATCATGCCGAGCTGGCGCAGATATTGTTCGTGATAGGGGCGGTCGAAGCCATAGGCGGCCCGCACCTTGGCAACCTCCTCCACCGATGCCTCTGGATCGACCAGATGTGCCACCGGGTCACCGCCGATGCGCAAGAGCACAAAGAGGATGATGGTCAGCCCGAAGAGGGGCGGAATCATTTGGAGAATGCGAGAAAACAGGAATTTGATCATAGATTGACCGCGGCGCACAGGGGGAGGGTGAAATCTTCCATCCGATTTCACCCTCCCCCCTCTCACGCCATGATTGTTATTTCAACTTGGCGTTGCCCATCCACAAGAACCCATCCAGCGGCGGGTTCCAGTCCAGGCTCTTGCTGATGCCGACCGTGTCGTACATCTGATAGAGATACACGTTGACAAAGTCCTGGTTGATTAACTCTTGAATCTTGATGTACTGCTCGGCGCGTGCAGCGGGGTCCATGTTCACCGCCGCTTCCCGGATCAGCTGGTCTGCTTCGTCTGCCAGAGGGCCACTCCAACCACTTCGCTCACGTCGATCGGCGCGCTCGGAGAGCACCGCGATCCACGGGTCGAAGAAGCTGTTGCCCAACGCATCCATGTAGAGTTCATCGTTGCGATACGGGAAATAGATCTGTTCGCGGAAGGTCGTGACATCGAGCACCTGCAGATCGATGTTCAGCCCAACATCCTGCAACATGGCAGTAATCGCCTCAGCCACTTCCTTCTGTTTGAGCCACGATGTGCTGGCATGGAAGGTGAGCGGGGAGCCATCGTAGCCGGCTTCTTGGAGCAGCTCACGCGCCCTGTCAGGGTTGTATTCGCCTACCTGGTCGTAGAGCGCTTCGCTCCAGCCCAGGGTCGGAGGGGTGACTCGGGAAAGAACTGGAATCCCCATCCCGTCGATCAGGTCAATCAGCGCTGCACGGTCGATGGCAAGGCCGATGGCCTCGCGGATTTTGGCGTTGGAGGTGATGCCCGTCCAGTCCTCGTACTTGGCCGAGGGGCCAATCCGCATCGCCAGCAACATGACCTGGGTTGTCAGGAACTGCTTGATTTCCGTTCCTTCGTTGCCGTTGACACGTTCCCAATCTTGCGCCGGCACGCTGAGCACCAGGTCGACATCGCTGGTCAGCAGATTGGCGACACGGGTTGAAACTTCGGGGATTGCCTTCCAGATCAAGGTCTTGATCGCCGGCGCACCCTGCCAGTACTCTTCGTTGGCGGCGAGTGTGATGTGGTCGTCTTTCACCCATTCCACGAACTTGAAGGGGCCGGTTCCAATCGGCGTGTATTCGCTGCCCTCTTCCTTCTGCTTCATTCCGGCGAGGGGCGCCTGCACGCCGCACCCGGTGCCAGAGATCTTGCTCAGGAACGCGGGCTCTGGATCGACCGTCTCGATTTCGACCTCCATGGGGCTCAAGGCGCGGATCTCTTTGATAAAGAGCCACTGCTTGTGCGTGATCATGGTC
>JAPLGY010000177.1 GCA_026389955.1 Caldilinea sp.
CCCTATGATACAATAAGACGATAAAATGGGTGTACAGTCTCACCGATCTTGACACAATCGAAAACACCCGCCTCCTTTCAGTGACAGGCCAACCAGGATGAACTACGATCCGATGGATTCCGAGATGGACGATTGGGAAGACAGCGAAGATGAAGTGATCTACGAATCAGAAGAATTTCGTGAGCAGAATTCCGTCTTGGAACGACAGCCGGAACCCATCATCTCCGACGACCTGCCCGTGCTGCCGCTGCGCGGGGTCGTCGTCTACCCGATGATGTGGCTGCCTCTGCCGATCGGACAGGAGCGCAGCATCCGGCTGGTCGAAAAAACCCTGCCCAACAACCGCATCATCGCCCTCGTCGCCAGCAAAAATGAAAATCTGGACGAACCAGCCCCCCACGAAGTCCACCCGATCGGCACCGCGGCCCAGGTGCACAGAGTCCTCAAAACCCCCGACGGCACCATGCGGCTGCTCGTGCAGGGGCTCGAACGGATCCGGCTCCTGGAATTCACGCAGGAACGCCCCTTCCTGCGGGCACGCGTCGAAATCTTGCCCGAAAGCCAGGAAGACGGGCTGGAGATGGAGGCGCTGATGCGGGCCGTCCAGGATCTCTTCCGCAGGCTGATCGACCTCGAACCCCAGATGCCCGACGAATTGGCCATCATGTCGATCAACGTCGAGGATGGCCGCCAGCTGGCCTATCTGGTGGCCAGCAGCATGCGCCTCAAACTGGAAGATGCCCAGGCCATGCTCGAGATGGATCGGGTGCGCGACAAACTGTTGCGTCTGATCCAACTGCTCAAAAAAGAAGTTGAAGTGCTCGAACTGGGGCGCAAAATCCAGTCGGAAGCACAGGGCGAAATGGAACGGATGCAGCGTGAATTTTTTTTGCGCGAGCAGATGCGTGCGATCCAAAAAGAGCTGGGCGAAGAGGACGAGCATGCTGCGGACATTCGAGAACTGGAAGAACGAATCGCAGCCGCCGGCATGAGCGAAGAGGCCGAACGGGAGGCGTTGCGCGAGCTGGCACGAATGCGGCGCATGCCTATCCAGGCCGCCGAGTACAGCGTGATCAAGACCTACCTGGACTTGATGGTCAGCCTGCCCTGGCGCAACAGCACAGTCGACAATCTGGACATCAAACATGCACGCTCGGTGCTCGACGAAGACCACTATGGGCTCTCCGAGATCAAGGAACGAATTCTGGAATTTTTGGCGGTCCGCAAGCTGCGCGCTGAACGACGGCTCCGACAGCGCAACCGCGGAGAAGCTGTCGGCGACAAGATTCGCCGCGAACGCGAGGGGTTGGTGCTCTGCTTTGTCGGCCCACCCGGCGTCGGCAAAACCAGCCTGGGGCTGAGCATCGCCCGGGCCATGAACCGCAAATTTATCCGGCTGGCCCTGGGCGGGGTGCGCGACGAGGCCGATATCCGCGGCTTCCGACGCACCTATATCGGCGCAATGCCCGGCCGCATCATCCAAAACCTGCGGCGCGTGGAAAGCCGCAACCCAGTCTTCATGCTCGACGAAGTCGACAAGTTGGGCCGGGATTTCCGCGGAGACCCCAGCAGCGCACTGCTCGAAGTGCTCGACCCTGAACAAAATCGAGAATTTCGCGACCACTACCTGGATGTCCCCTTCGATTTGAGCCAGGTGCTCTTTGTCACCACCGCCAACGTGCTGGACACCATCCCGCCAGCCTTGCGCGACCGCATGGAAAGAGAACGGGTTGCGCCCGACCGAAGTGCGTTTTACCGACGACGCCCTGCACGAGATCGTTCAAGGCTACACGCGCGAGGCCGGGGTTCGCAACCTGGAACGCCAGATCAGCAAGGTGTGCCGCAAGATCGCCGCCGGCGTCGCTGCCGGGGATATCAAACGCGGGCGGATGGTGCGCAACAAAGATGTGACGATCTATCTGGGCAGACGACGGTTTTTCGACGAGGAAATCGAAGAACGCCTGCAAAACCCAGGCGTAGCCATCGGGCTGGTCTGGACCGAAGCTGGTGGAGACATCACCTTTTTTGAGGCGACACGCCTGCCAGGCGCCAAAGGCTACACCCTCACCGGCCAACTGGGCGACGTGATGAAAGAAAGCGCCCAAGCAGCGCTCAGCTATGTCCGCGCCCGGGCCGAATCGCTCGGGATCGACGCAGATTTTTTTGCGCACAGCGACCTCCACCTCCATATCCCGGAAGGCGCCATTCCCAAGGATGGTCCAAGCGCCGGAATCACCATGGCCACGTCGCTGGCCAGCCTGCTGACCAACCGCCCCGTACGCCCCAAGTTGGGGATGACCGGCGAAATCACGCTGCGCGGCAAGGTGCTGCCCATCGGCGGTGTGAAAGAAAAGGTGCTGGCCGCTGCACGCTACGGCCTGGATACCGTCATCCTGCCCCGGCGCAACGACTCAGATCTGGAGGAACTGCCCGAATCTGTGCGCAGCACCATGAAATTTGTTCTGGTCGACACCGTCGACCAGGTGCTGGAAGCTGCGCTGCTCTCCCCGGAGGACATGCAGGCCGCAGACAACAGACACCCCCCCAAAAAAGCAGCACGAACGCCGCGCCGGCGCGCCCCCATCTCTCCCTAGCGCCGCCAGGACAGCGAAGAGTTCATCCCACTCTTGACGCCAAGTTTCATTTTATGTTATTATGAAAGGATAGGTCCTCTCTGGTCGGGCGACAGGTCGCTCGGCCAGAGATCGTGGACTTACCCGTCACACTTTGGTCGAGAGGAGACCAGACAAATCTGTGAGTCGCAAAAAAAAATCGAATACTGGGGGCACACAGCCGGCCCCAAGCCCCAAAACCCAACGGCGGTGGTACAAAGTCGATCTGCATCTGCATACCCCGGCTTCGCACGACTACGAAGAACCCGGTACCAGCTACCTGGACTGGCTGCGCAAGGCTGCCCAGCAGGGGCTGGAGATGGTGGCGATCACTGACCACAACACGGTCGCAGGGATCAGCGCCATTCGCAAAGAGCTGGACTGGCTGACCCAGCTGGAGGCACAGGGACGGCTGACCGACCTGGAACGCGCTCGGCTGCAGGGCTGGCGTGAGGCAGCCAATCAGGTGGTCGTCCTTCCTGGCTTTGAGTTTACCGCTACGTTTGGCTTTCATATTTTGGCAATTTTTCCAGCCGAAACCTCCATACGCCAGCTGGAACACATTTTGTTGTCGATGAAGGTCCCCGCCAACAAGCTCGACGCCGGCAGCACCGAGACCGGAGCGACGACCGACGTGCTGACAGCCTACCGGATCATCCACGAGGCCGGGGGGTTGGTAATTGCCGCACACGCAAACAGCACCCATGGCGTGGCGATGCGCAATTTTCCGTTTGGCGGGCAGACCAAGATCGCCTACACCCAGGACCCCCACCTGGATGCGTTGGAAGTGACCGACCTGGATCGGCCCGGGCGTTCGACCGCTCGCTTTTTCAACGGGAGCAAGTCTGAATACCCGCGGCGCATGCACTGCCTGCAGGGCAGCGACGCCCATCGGCTGACGGCAGACCCCCGCACCCCCAAACGACTGGGCATCGGAGATCGGGCCAGCGAACTTCTGCTGGACGAACCGACGTTTGACGCGCTGGCCGCGCTGTTGCGCTCCAAACAGTTTGACCGCGTGCGCCCTGCCCGCCCCGCAGATAAACCGTTTGACCCGTTGGACGTCGTGCGCGACGAAGGCCCCACGCTGGTGCAGAGCTTCCATGAGTCGGCCGCCCAGCGCGGAGGCAAATTCGACGCCATCCTGGCCGATCTCTGCGCCTTTGCCAACACGGCTGGCGGCGTCGCCTACATCGGTGCCGGGCCGGGCAAAGACAAGCTGCGCGGCCTGAATACCCCTGCCCAAGCCGAACAGGAGATCCGCCGCGCCCTCGACGAACGAATGACCCCCCGCTTCGAAGTCAAAATCGACACACTGCAAAGCGGGAGTGCCAAAGTGCTGCGCGTCCAGGTGGCCAAAGGGCTCGACCTGCCCTATGCCCTGGATGCCAACCGGTTCTACGTGCGTGACGAGGCGGAGACAACACTCGCCGTGCGCGACGAGATCGTCGCCCTGGTCCGCGAGGCATTGGGGTTCGAACCAGACAGCGAGGAGCCACCGCCCCTCCCCGAGTCCCCCCAGAACGCCCCAGAAACGGCCAAACCCGCCAGACGCCCTCCCCGCAAACCACCTGCGCCCACACAGCCCGCTGCACCGACGCAGCCCGTGCCCAAACAGCCCGTGCTCAAGCCCGTGCCCAAACAGCCTGCCGCACGCCCCCTGCCGCAGCCCGTCGTCGAAGGAAGCTCTCCGACCTCACCGACCGACGACACCACCTTCTATCTGCCGCAGGTCGGCGTGGAGATTGTCGACAACGAAGAACGCAACGGCCACCGCTTCTACACAATCCGCGACTTGCGCAACGGCCATGTGATCAAAAATGTGACCCGCAAGGGTGCCCGCAAGTTGTGGAGCTACGCCATTCAACAGGCCGAAGATCGCCCCGTCGACCCAGCCAAAATTGAATGGCGCCAGGACACCGGCTTTGTCCGGATGGAACGCCGGGCAGGCAAGATGCGCTACGACCTGGCCCTGCGGGAAAAAGAACGAATTCGCATCTTCTATGGGGTGACCGATGACGGCATGGACGGCGTTTGGGCTCAGTTCCTGCAGGACGAGTAGACACATCGCACCCCGACAGGAGCTGCCGCGACCGGCAAGCTCACCAAAGATAGATGAGCCCCACGACAGCCAGCGCCCAGAACACGCTGTTGACCAACAGCGGACGATCTTCGAGCAGCAGCTCGTCTGGGGCTCCTCCCAGCTGTTTGACATGGACCAGATACAGATAGCGCGCCAGCATGTAGAAGACAAACGGCACGGTCAACAACATCTTGGAATGGGCCAACGCAGTCGTGGCGTCGAAGCTGTAAAAAGTATAGGAGACCAGGGTGGCCGTCACCACCATCCCGATGATCTGGTCCAAAAGCGGCAGGTTGTACTCAGACAGGATGGCGCGGTGGCTGGCAGCCCCCCCTTCCAGCAGCACGATCTCCTGACGTCGCTTGCCAAAGCCCAGAAAAAGCGCCAGCAGCGTCACACAGACATAGAGCCAGGGACTGAAATTTTCCACCTGGACCACGACCACACCGGCGACCACCCGCAGCAAAAACCCGAGCGCCAGCACCATCACGTCAACAATCACCACATTTTTGAGCCAGAAGCTGTAGGCCACATTCTGAACCAGATAGACGAGCAAGATCCAGCCAGCCCAGAAATGGAGCCAAAACGCAATCGCCAGCGCAGCCAGAGCCAGCAGCCCCATGGCCACCCATGCCACCCGAGGGTCCAGCTGGCCGCTCGCCAGCGGGCGATTGCGTTTCCGGGGGTGTCGGCGATCCTTTTCTCTGTCTGCCAGGTCATTGACAATATAGACACTGCTCGAAATCAAACAGAAGGCCAAAAAAATCAACGTCGTCTGCACAAAGAGATCCAACCTGAAAAGCTTGCCGTCAAAGACGATCGCTGCATAGACGATGAGACTCTTGGCCCACTGGCGAGGACGCATGGTGCGCAGCAGCCCGCCGAGCTGATTTCGCTCGCTGGAAAACACTGTCGACAAAGATGAGGGTGGCATGAATCCTTCCTTCTATGGACGATTCCAAACGGCAGCCAGACACTTGAACGGCCTGGCCCGCAGGAGTGGCTTCCCATGTTACCGGAACAGCAGCCATTTCTGCAATCAGCGATGAAGAAAGAACGACTGGATCGACTGGTGGTTGCGCGCGGGCTGGCCCCAAGCCGCGAACAGGCACAGCGGCTGATTATGGCGGGGGAAATCGAAGTCAACGGTGTCCGCGCGGACAAACCCGGACACCTGGTCGACGCCGCAGCCACCATCGCTGTGCGACAACCTCTCCCTTACGTCAGCCGTGGAGGAGTCAAGTTGGCCGCAGCCCTCGACGCGTTTGCGCTCGCTGTCCGCAACCTGGTCGCCGTCGATATCGGGGCCAGCACCGGTGGCTTCACCGACTGCCTGCTGCAGCGGGGGGCAGCCTGCATCTATGCGGTCGATGTCGGCTACGGCCAGCTGGCCTGGAAACTGCGCACCGACCCGAAGGTCGTCGTGCTGGACCGCACCAACGTGCGCTACCTGGAAGCTCTGCCGGGGGGGGTCCAGGCCAACCTGGCCGTCATCGACGCCAGTTTCATCGGTCTGGCGCTGGTGCTGCCGGCAGCACTGCGGCTGCTGTCCCCAGAAGGCCAGATCGTCGCATTGGTCAAGCCACAGTTCGAGGCTGGTGCGGCGGACGTCGGCAAAGGCGGGGTCGTGCGCGAGCCAGCGGTCCACCGGCGGGTCTTGCACGAAAGTTGCACCGCCGCCGAAACCCTGGGCCTGCATGTCGCTGGTCTGATCACTTCCCCAGCCCTTGGGCCGGCCGGCAACGTCGAGTTTCTGCTCTGGCTGACGCGCACAGCCCCGCCCCGCCCCTTCGCACGCGAACCCGCCATCACAGCTGCCTTGGCCGCAGCAGAGTCATTGCGCCGTCGACCCGCCAGCTGAACAGAAGGACGTGGGGGCAGACGGTCCCCCCAGCCGGTGAAAGACCGCCTCGCTGACCGGCTTTCCCCCGCGCAGATGCTCGTCGAGAATCCGGCGCAGCAACGGCTCGTCGACACTGTGATACCAGATCCCGTCCGGGTAGACGACCAACAAAGGCCCGTTGTAGCAGACCCCCAGACAAGGAGTTTTGCCCCGTTTGACCCGCAGGGGGTTGTCATAGGCACCCAGATCGCCCAACAGCCTGCCCAACAGTCGATACAGCTGCTCTGCCTGGCCCAACGGGTCACAGTAGACGCCGGTACAAAGAAACACATGGCGCGCGTAAGGCGCCATCTCGGGTGCATCGTGCATGGCTTTTCCCCATCTTTTTGTCCGATTTCTTGCCAGAACAGATCCGGCAGAAGTTGCTGGACAGTATAGCAGAGCGGTGCCCGCAGCTTGGAGAAGCAGCTTCCAATGCAACGACAGACGTACAATCGCCACCTTCTGACTTTGGCGACTCTCTCGGGAAGGACCTATACTTGTAGACAAGGCCAGCGTTCTGCTGCAGCCCATCTGCTCCATCAGCATAAAGGGGATGGCAGAGAGTTCTCAACAAGATCAGGGGGCGAAGACGAAATTCCCCCCCAGCTTCAGAGGGTCTGTTCCAAAGGAGAGTCTGTTCCAAAACAGTCTCTGCCCAGGCCTCAAAGAACAAGAGTATGAGCCAGCATCTCTATCAATTTTGTCCGCGCTGCGCCCACCCGCTCGAAGACCGCATCCTGGCAGGAAAATCGCGTCGCAGCTGCCCCTCCTGCGGGTTTCTCCATTTTCCAGACCCCAAAGTTGCAGTGGTCGGCCTGATCGAAGCGGACAGCCAAATCCTGCTGGTTCGGCGGGCAGTCGAACCGGGCTGTGGCCTGTGGGCGTTGCCGGGCGGCTACATGGATGCCGGCGAACTGCCGGCGGCAGCACTGCAGCGCGAGGTGGCTGAAGAAGCAGGGATGGCGGTGGCAGTGGGTGACCTGCTGGACATTTTTCCGATGGTCAACCACGGCAGCGCCAGCTTGGGGATTGTCCTGGCATTTCATGGCTGGCCCATCGAACCGTCGTCGGTGCCTGTCGCTGCCGACGACGCCGACGACGCCCAATGGTTCTACGCCGACACCTTGCCATCCGCCTTGGCCTTTGCTTCGACCCAGCGGCTGCTGGCCCGCTGGCGCGGCCAGCAGAGCAACGGTCTGCCAGCCCGGGAACAGGCCGCAACGCCCCACGAGAAAAGAAACAGCCATGCACCCTGAAACCAACTACCCCTCCGCAGCAGAGAGCCCCAAAACCTTCCTGATCACCGGCGGGGCCGGCTTTCTCGGCATCAACTTGACACGCTTCCTGCTGGCACGCGGCCACCGCATCGTCTCACTTGACATCGCTGATTTTCTCTACCCAGAACGCCCCCAGATCACCGCGATCTGCGGCGACATCCGCGACCCCGTCCAAGTCGACCAGGCCATGACAGGGGTCGACATCGTCGTCCATACCGCTGCTGCCCTGCCCCTCTACTCCCCCAAAGACATCTACACCACCGACATCGACGGCAGCCGCAACATTCTGCAGGCGGCGCTGGCACACCGAGTCGAACGCTGCATCCACATCTCTTCCACTGCAGTCTACGGGATCCCAGACCACCACCCGCTCTCCGAAACCGACCGCATGCAAGGAGTCGGCCCCTACGGGGAAGCCAAAGTTCAGGTCGAACAGCTCTGCCATTCCTATCGCGAACAGGGACTGTGCGTCCCGATCCTCCGCCCCAAATCGTTTGTCGGGCCAGAACGGCTCGGCGTCTTCGCACTTTTTTACGACTGGGCCAAGGACGGCAAAAACTTTCCCGTGCTCGGATCCGGAAACAACCGCTACCAGCTGCTCGATGTCGAAGATCTTTGCGCGGCCATTTACCTGGCAGCCACCTTGCCCTGCAGCCAGACCAACGATGTCTTCAACATCGGGGCCAAAGTCTTTACGACACTCCG
This sequence comes from Caldilinea sp., assembly GCA_026389955.1. The sequence goes on from JAPLGY010000177.1 coordinate 8,563, forward strand.
AGAGGATTATCAGGCAGTGCTGGACTACGCCGGCCACGGCCGCCGGATCATCCCCATCCCGGCGGCCCCCGCCATCTGGGCCTTGCGCGCGCTCGAAAAAATCCACCTCTCGCCCCTCTATCGTTGGGTCTACGAGACCGTGACCGAAGACTCGTTCGTTTCGATCGAAAAGGCAGAACGACTCCTCGGTTTTCACCCCCGCTTCTCCAACCAAGAAGCCCTGATCCGAAACTACCAGTGGTACATCGACCACCTGCAAGATTTTGCAGGTCAGTCCGGGGTGTCACACCGGGTCCCTTGGAAACAAGGAGCGCTGGCAGTCGCCAAGTGGTTCTTCTGACCGCTCAGCAACCGCCAGCGCCGGCTCATTTTTTGTCGATCGGAATTTGCTGGGAGTCCGGTTCTGCACTGGCGGCAGGGGATTCCTCCGTCGCCGACCGCTGAGCCCTGGCCTCCAGATCATGGGCGACCCGGTCAAGCTGGGCGCTGAAGGCCTGCAGCCCACTTTTCAAGGTCTCTGCCAGCTCGTTGACCAACTTGCTGGAGGCCATCTTTTCGCTGATCTCCTCGGCGATCTCTTCTGTCTTCTCCTTGATCTCCTCGGCGATCTCTTCTGTCTTCTCTTTGATCTCCTTGGCCTCTCGCGAAGCCGCTACCTGGTGAAAGCTGTTCTCCAGCGTCGCAGCGAGCTGTTCGGCGCCCGTGCGCAGATCGTTCTCCAACTGACGGCGCTGGTCGCTCTGCCACCACTGCCGCCCCAGATTGCTCAGCCGGTTGGCCAACCCCCCCAACTCGTCCATCAGCTCCTGGGCCGCCTGTCCGACTGGACTTTCTTTGCCTTGCGGTTCAGCCCCCTGCGGGTTCGTCGTGGCCTGTTCGTTGTTTTCCATAGCCCCCGTTGCCTTTCTGTTCGTCAAAAGTGCCATACGCAGTCAATTCCATGGAGACTCCACCTCCAGTATAACATGGATTGAACGGCCCGTACAGACCCCCCCAAACCCCAATTGTATGATCCATCTGCCCACAACTGGGCTGTCCTGAAAAGAGGAAGGAAAGTATACAGCTGGTTGCCACGAATGATCAGATACCGCCGCTGCCTGGAAAAGATGGTGGACCGGCCGTCGCTGTTGGGTTGGCCGGAGAAGGCGATCCTGGCAAAGGCACGGCAGTCCGTGGGCAGATGGCCCTGCTCCTTCAGCCGCACGACATCGACACGCGGCACCCCAATGCTGCCCTTGGCTTATCGCCGTCGCTCTGGCAGGTAGGCTGCTATCTCACGATACGAGTTCCAGACCACGTCGGCGCCGGCAGCCATCAGCGCATCGGCAGAATAGGTGGTGGTCAGCCCGATCACATGACAGCCAGCAGCTTTGGCAGAACGCACACCGTTGCGCGAGTCTTCGATCGCAACACAAAACTGGGTCGACACCCCCAACTGCTCAGCTGCACGCAGATAGGGCTCAGGGTCCGGTTTGGTACGGCTCACATCTTCAGCGGTGACGACTGCATCGAAGTAGCGGTGCAAGTCAAAACGGTCAAAGGCCAGCTGCTGGTTGGCACGCAAGGCAGAGGTCGCCAACCCAAATGCCGCAAAATGGGGACGGCTGCGCTGAATAAAGTCGACCGCGCCCGGGATGTCCCGAACGCGGTCGGCCAGCTGCAAGAATGCCCGCTGCTTGGCGTCCAGCAATGCAGAGACAGATTGGCGCCCCCCCAGATAGTGGCGGTTGATATACTCGACCAGCTGGAGATCCGGAATGCCAATGAATTCATCCAGCAGTGTATCGGTCAGCTGCACTCCCTGCGCAGCCGCCATCGCTCGCATCGATTCATGGTGGAGTGCCTCTGAATCGATGATCACCCCATCCATGTCAAAAATAATTGCCTGAAAATTCTGCATGGCTGTTTTCCTTCGTAAACTCCTTGCAACTCGTTGCGGTTCTGTGCGCTACAGCGTGCCGGCCGGACGATGCCACTGCATGGTGTAGAGCCGGTAGTAATCACCTCGCTGCGCCAGCAGCTGCTGGTGGCTGCCACGTTCGATCACCCGGCCACGGTCCATGACAATGATCTGGTCGGCGTTGACAATGGTGCTGAGACGATGGGCAATCACAAAGGTGGTACGGCCCGCCATCAAGGTATCCATCGCACGTTGGATGATCTGCTCGGTCGCCGTGTCGACGCTGCTCGTCGCTTCGTCCAGGATCAGGATGCGCGGGTTGGCCAGCAGAGCACGGGCAAAAGAGATCAGCTGACGCTGGCCAGCACTGAAGTTGCTGCCGTTCTCTTCGACCCGGGTCGCGTAGCCCTCAGGCAGCGCCACAATAAAATCGTGAACCCCTACCGCCCTGGCTGCGGCCTCCATCTCCACCTCAGAGGCCTCCAAACGTCCATAGCAGATGTTTTCAGCCAGCGTGCCGCTGAACAAGAAAGGATCCTGCAGCACAATGCCCATCTGCGCATGCAGGCTGGCCAGGGTGATGTCGCGGACATCCTGGCCATCTACGCGCACGCTGCCTGCGCTGACGTCGAAGAAACGGGCAAGCAGACGGATCACCGTGCTCTTGCCCGCCCCAGTCTCGCCGACCAGAGCAATGCGATCGCCCGGCGCCGCATGGATCGAGACATCCTCCAGCACAGGTTCGTCGTCTTTGTATCGAAAGACGACATGTTCGAAATCGACCTCTCCCCGGATCGGCCCGATCGGCAGAGCACTGGGCCGATCCGCCAGGTCAGGCTCGGTATCAAGCAACGCAAAAATGCGTTCACAGGAAGTCATGGTGGCCTGGAAGGTGTTGTAGCGCTGAGCCAGCTCGCGGATCGGTTCAAAAAAGCGCTCGATGTAGAGTACAAAAGCAACCAACACCCCTGCACTCAAGGCATCGCCCATCACCAGCCAGCCGCCGACCCCCAACGCCAGCGATATGGAGAGTGACCCGATGAAGTCAACACCTGGGAAAAAAATGGCCGACAGCTTGGTGGCACGCACGTTGGCGTCGAAGAAGGAACGGTTGAGATCGTCAAAGTGCCAAAAACTGCGCTGCTCACGATTGAAACTGCGCGTCACACGCACGCCGGCGATCGACTCGTTGAGGTAGCCGTTGATGATCGAGAGCCGCTGGCGGGTGGCACGATAGGCATCGCGCACATGGTGGCGCCAATAGTTGGTCAACAGCCCCATCGGCAGGATCATCGCAAACACCACCAGGGCCAGCCGCCACTCCATCGCCAGCATCGCCGCCGAGATACCCACCAGGTTGAGCGTGGAGCGTGCCTGCCCGGTGATCGACCAGGTGAGAAATTCCTGCAGCACACCGACATCGCCGATCAGACGGCTCATCAGACGCCCTACACTCATGTTGTTGTGAAAATTCAACGACAGACGGTGCAGATGTCGGAACAGTTCGGCGCGCAAATCCGTGACCACACGCGTGCCGACAAACGCCATAAGATGAATGCGCTGCCGGTTGGTCGCCCACTCGAAGAGCACAACCCCGGCCAGCACCAACCCCCAACGCTGCAGCTGCCCCACCTCCCCGGCTGCAATCGAATCGATCGCCTGCCCCACCACCCACGGCCCACTCACCGACAGCAGAGTCGAGACCGCCATCCAGATCACCGCCAGGATCAGCCGCCGCCGGTAAGGGCCAACGTACCTGAAAAGCCGCAGCAGCAGCCGACCGTCGTAGGCGTTGCCCAGCACATCGTCGTCGCCGCCGTAAAGCAGCGCTTCCACCTTGGCCTCGCGACGAGCACGCGCCTCCAACGTGTCTTGCGGGCGCTTCCAAAGCTGAGCAGCAGAATTGGCCATCTGAGTCCTCTCCTTGGCTGAATTGACCTGCACCGTTCTCACTGTCCCGCCACCTGCAGATACTCTTCCTGAGCCTTGAGCTGCAAATCGTAGATCGTACGATACAGACCTGGCTGCTCCAGCAGCTGCTGGTGGCTGCCTGTCTGCACGATCCGCCCCCCGTCGAGCACATAGATGCAGCTGGCATTTTTAAGTGTGACCAGACGCTGGGCGATGAGAAAGGTCGTACGGTTTTTCATCAGCCTGGCCAACGCCTCCTGAATCAAATGCTCGGTCTGGGTGTCGACACTGCTGGTGGAATCGTCCAAAATCAAAATTTTTGGGTTGTAGAGCAAGGCTCGGGCAATGGCAATGCGCTGGCGCTGGCCGCCGCTCAACGTCACCCCACGCTCGCCCACCTGGGTCGCATAGCCGTTCGGGAAACGCACAATAAATTCGTGCGCGTTGGCTGCCTTGGCTGCAGCCACCACCTCTTCGTCGGTGGCCTCGGCCACCCCATAGGCGATGTTGTCGCGGATCGTCGTGCTGAAGAGAAAGGATTCCTGTTGGACCATGCCGACATGGCGGCGCAGGCTGCGCAACGTCACCTGACGCACGTCAACCCCATCCACCAGCACACGCCCGCTGGATGGATCATAAAAACGCGAAAGCAATGCAATCACAGTCGATTTGCCTGCCCCGGTCGGCCCGACCAATGCCACCGTCTGACCAGGTTCCACCGTGAAGTCAATGTCGGAGAGCACACGGCTGGCCCCCTCATAGCCAAAAGAGACCTTTTCGTAGCGGACACGACCCTCGATCGGCCCCAACGCAACCGCATCCGGAGCCTCTTCGATCTCGACCGGCGTGTCGATGATCTCAAAAATACGCTGGGCCGCAGCCCCGGCAGTCGCAGCCAGGTTGACCAGGTTGCCCACCTGCTGGGCTGGCGCATGCAGCATCAACAAGTAGGAGATCAACGCAAACAGGGTGCCGACACTCAGCGTCCCCTCGACCGCAGCCAAACCGCCAAACCAGAGCAGCAAAAAGACGCCGACAGACAATACAAACGTGAAGAGTGGCCAGTAGTCGCCCCAGGTGCGGATCACGCCGCTGCGCCGCCGAAACCATTCGTCGCTGATCGAGTCAAATTTCTCAAATTCGTAGGGCTCACGCGCAAACGCCTTGACCACCCCAATCCCGGTCATGCT
>JAPLGY010000217.1 GCA_026389955.1 Caldilinea sp.
TGACCGGCACCGTCACCAGCAAAAGCAGCTACGTGGTCGCCGGCGAGTCGGCCGGCAGCAAACTCGACAAAGCCCTCCAGCTCGGAATTCCCCTTCTCGACGAATCCGCCCTGCGCACCCTGGCCGCCAGACCCGAGCCGCCCTCCCCAACCGTTCAAACCACCTGAAGAAGGAGCGTCAAGATGCACCCTGCCCCACACCTCACCACAGCCGAACTCGAAGCAGGCCTGGAAGAGATCCGCTGCTCCCCCCACCAGGAAGGCACGCTTGCCTTGATCGTGCGCAGGCCCGCCACCGACCTCCGCGAGGTCCTCCAGGAAGGGTACCTGGATCTGGAACTTGGCCTGGTCGGCGACAACTGGCTGGAACGAGGCAGCACCCGGACGGCAGACGGTTCGGCCCACCCCGACATGCAGCTCAACATCATGAATGTACGCTGTATCGCCCTGGTGGCCCAAGACAAAAGCCGCTGGCCGCTCGCCGGCGACCAGCTTTTTGTCGACCTCGACCTCAGCGAAAACAACCTGCCGCCCGGCTCCCAACTGGCCATCGGGAAGGCCATCGTCGAGGTCACTGCCGTGCCCCATACCGGCTGCAGCAAATTTCAAGCCCGCTTCGGCGCCGACGCACTCAAGTTTGTCAACTCCCCCACCGGCCGGGCGCTGCACCTGCGCGGCATCAACGCCCGGGTCCTCCAGCCAGGCAAAATCCGCCCTGGGGATCGCGTCCGCAAACTCTGAACGCGCTCCCCAGCCGGACCCCCGCCCCGCTCCCTCAAGAGTCGGCAGCCATCACATTGGTCAGCTTGCCCAGTTCACCGACCTCGACCGTCACCTTGTCTCCTGGCGAGAGCCAGACCTTGTTCGCCATCCCCATGATCACCCCCTCCGGCGTCCCCGTGCAGATCACATCCCCAGCCTCCAAGGCAAAGTGCTGGCTGATATAGCTGATGATCTCCGCCACGCTGAAAATCATGTCAGCGGTGCTGGAGTTCTGACGAAGTTCGCCGTTCACCCAACAACGCAAGGCCAGCTCCTGGGGATTCGGCACCTCTTCCGCAGTGACCAGATAGGGGCCCAACGGCAGAAATTTGTCCAGCGCCTTGCCCAGCAGCCACTGGCTGGTGCGCGTCTGCAGGTCACGCGCGCTGAAGTCGTTGGCCGTGCAGTACCCAAACACATGCTCCAACGCCTTGTCGACCGTCACATGACGCGCCCGCCGCCCGATCACCACCCCCAGCTCGACCTCGTAGTCTGCCTGCCGGGTCGCAGCCGGAATCGGAATTTTTTCCCTGTGCGCCGCCAGACTGTTGTTGAATTTGGAAAAAAGTACCGGCGTCGTCGGCACCGGCAACCCCGACTCGGCCGCATGCCGACCATAATTCAACCCGACACAGATGATCTTGCTGGGTGCCACAATCACCGGCGCCCAGCTCACCTTCGGCTCTTCCAACATGCAGTCCATATACTGGCCAGGGTCGCTGTTCACTTCATCGACCACTTGACGCATTTCGTCCAACAACCCGGCATGCGCGATCACATCGGCCATCTTCGCCCCAGGTGCACCTGCCGCCACCAAATCTACAATCCCAGCCGATGTTTTGGCTCCTAGCCGAACTGCTGCGGTGTCGGGGTCAATCATGTTGAATAGTTTCAATCTCACCCTCCTGACTCTGGTAGCAGATCATGTGCTGCATGCTGCAGATAAATACAATAGATTCCTAACCCATTATAACAAAGGTCCCTCTCCCTATGGTATGATGAAGAAATTCTACCCGTTTTGTCAGATTGTGCCAAGGAGACCTGTCGATGCAGACCAGCCCCACCTCCCCCTTTTTTTATGGCTGGATCGTCGTTGCCGCCACCGCAGCTGCCCTGCTGATTTCGTCCGGTGTCCGCTCGGCACCCGGCGTCTTTCTGGTCCCCCTGCAGCAGGAGACCCAGTGGAGCACCAGCGTGATCGCCTTCGCCGTCTCGGTGGGAATGCTCGTGCTCGGGCTGACCGCCCCCCTCGGCGGCTGGCTGATCGACCGCTTCGGCCCACGCAAGCTGGCCGTGGTGGCGCTGATCACCCTCTCGACCGGCATGGCCGCCAGCGCCTTCGCCTCCACCCCCTGGCAGCTCACCCTGCTCTGGGGCGGCGTCAGCGGCATCGGCACCGGGATCATCTCCGGCGTGCTCGGCGCTGCCGTGGCCATGCGCTGGTTTGTGACACACCGCGGGCTTGTGATCGGCATGTTCGGCGCCTCAACCTCGGCCGGACAACTGCTCTTTGTGCCCGGCTTGATGGTGACAGCCACCACGCTGGGCTGGCGCCCTAGCTCGTTGCTCATCTCGCTGGCCGCTATGGTCGCCGTGCTGCCGGTTCTGCTCTTTTTGCGCAACGAACCGGCCGACGTCGGCACCCTCCCACTCGGGGCCCTCCCACCCGGGACCCTTCCACCCGGGACCCTTCCCACACCCCCACAGCGTCAGGGCAGCGAAGCAGGGATCATGCACCGCGCGCTGCAAAGCACCGAATTCTGGCTGCTGGCCGGCACCTTCTTCATCTGCGGCGCTACCTCCACCGGCCTGATCGGCACCCACCTGATCCCCCACGCCCACGACCACGGCATCCCACAAACCACCGCCGCCGGCATGCTGGCCCTGATGGGCACCATGAACTTTGTCGGCACCCTCGGCTCAGGCTGGCTCACCGACCGCTACGACCCACGCAAGCTGCTCGCCCTGTACTACAGCTTTCGCGGCCTCTCGCTCCTCTTTCTCCCTTTTGTCACCGAACCAGTCGGGCTGGCCACCTTTTCGATCCTCTTCGGCCTGGATTACATCGCCACCGTCCCCCCAACCACAGCACTGGTCGCAGACCACTTCGGACGACGCAACGTCGGGACCGTCTACGGCTGGGTCTTCTGCAGCCACCAGGTAGGCGCCGCCCTGGCCGCCTGGGGCGGTGGGCTGGCACGCGACACCCTGGGCAACTATGCCCTGGCCTTCTTGCTGGCCGGCTTGCTGGCCGTTGCCGGCGCCCTGCTCTCCATGCGCCTCGGCCGCACCCCACTCGCCACACCCCTCCCCTCCACCCGCTGAAGCGAGCCCTCCATTGCCGTCATTCGTAAAATCCGCCGACGATCATGTACCAGGCCATGGTGCACAGGCGTTGACGAGCGACCAATTTCGTATTATTATTTATCCTACAACGTTGAGCGATTCCACCAAAAAGCTGGAATTTATCCTCAACCAACGCACGTAAAGGAGGTGTGGCATGGTCGACAACAACGAAACCCCACGGTCAGAGGAAGCGCTGCTCGACGAAACTGGGAAAGCCTATCTCAAAGCCAAAGCCACTCAGGAAGCCAAAAATGCGCTGCTGGTGGCCCAAAAACAGGGAGCCCAGCTCGAACGCGAGCTGGCCGCCGCCGGCACGACCGCCAATCTGCCAACCCCCCTGGGCGGCAGCGCCACCCTCAACAACACCGCACAGATCGCCCGGCTGGTCACCCACCACGCACTACGCCACGAAGCCGAAAAAGCCGGCGCCCGGATCGACCATCAGCTCTCTGCTGGACAGACCGACCGCAGCCGACACGCCCATCTTCTGATCGTAGATACCCTCCACCTGCTGGAAGAACAGACGGCGCTGACCGCCGTGCAGAGCCAGCTGGCCAGCGCCACCCGGTCGGTCGAAAAACAGCTCAACGAAAATACCGCACGCTGCCAAGCCCTCCCACTGGCCCAGACAGCAGCCAGCGAACACCCTGAACCAGATAAGGCAGCCCTCTCCCTGCTCGGTGCCGTCGGGATCGGAGAGACATTGGGCACCGCAGCAGCCATGATCTCTGCCCTGAGCAATGCCGCCGGCGCAGCCGCATCGGTAGCCTCCTGGTTCCGCAGAGAAAAAACCGTCGACGGACTCGATCTGACGGTAGAGAGCACCACAGCCAAACTGCTCCTGGCCCACAGCATCCAACATCACAAAGTCTCTCTTGCAGGCTTCGGACTGGTTAAACACTCCAGCCTCCTTCAGGCCCTGACCACCCTGCTGGAAAAGCTGCACGAGCTGATCGACAGCGCAGCACAACTGTCCGCCCAGGCCAGCAGCCTGCCCGCCGGCGAACAGAAAACGACGCTGGAAAGTGCACTGACCGCCAGCCAGCTGCTGCTCGAAACCGTCGGCAAACTCATCGATGGACTCACCGCAGCCCCCCCGTCCGGCACAGTCCCTGCTCTCCGGCGGGCGCTGACAGCAGAACAGATGCTCGATCCCTCCTACACCCACTTTCTCTACGTCCAGGTCGAAGCTGCCGGAGGGCAGAGCATCACCGACAAAAGCCTGTGGCGATCTGCTCAAATCTCCTACGTCGGCGGCGGCGTGCTGAGCTATGTGCTGGCCGAAACCCACGGCGCTATCGTGGCCGCAGATGTGCTGCCAGTCTTTTCAACCCTGACCAACGCCGAAGAACCCAGAATACAAAACGTGGTTCTGCCCGAAATCAACTAGCAGGGTGTGGGACAGATCCGCCCTCCGCTGAACTTGCCCCACACCCTCCCTTTCCTAATTTTTTGCAGAGCTCGCCAAGCTGACGCTGCTCTTCAGGGGTCAGCACCCCCATTTCTGCAACAATCGCCGCAGCGTGGGCCGGAAAAAGCCCCTGAATCAACGCATGACCCTCCTCGGTGAGCGCCACCATCACCACCCGTCGGTCGCGCGGGTCGCGACAGCGCTGCACCAACCCACGCTTCTCCAGGTTGTCGATCACCAAGGTCGTGTTGCCACCACTCTTGAGCAACTTGCCACAGATCTCGGTCTGAGACATGGCCCCCAAATGATAAAGTGTCTCCAAAGTGCCAAACTGGCTGATACTCAGACTCGGATGTGTGCCGTGCTGCGCAACACGCGCGGTCAACGAATTGTGCGCTCGCGTCAGCTTGATAAACGTGTCCAGCGCCAGTACCTCTTCCGGGCTGCCCGCATAATGGGTCGTCATCGTACGCTGCCTCACTTTTTTTACAGGCACAACGTTGCAAGCTCAGGCGATTCTGCAGCAGGGCGTCAGACGCTCAACCGATACCCCTATACCACAAACATCTGGTCGCGCTCAGCCCCCACCGACACATAGTCGATCTGGATCCCAGCCAGCTCGCTGATCCGCTGCAAATAGGCGCGCGCCTGGCTGGGCAGCTCTTCCCAACGCCGACACCCCACCGTCGAACAACACCACCCATCCCAAATTTCATACACCGGCGTCACCTGCAGCAGCACCGGCGTGTCTGGCATCGAATCCGCCACCACCGTCCCGTCCGGCAGCTGGTACCCCACACAAATCTTGAGAAACTCAAAGCCGTCAAGCACATCTAGCTTGGTGATCGCCAGCCCGGTCATCCCGTTGAGCCAGGCCGCATAGCCGATCGCCACACCGTCAAACCAGCCACAGCGCCGCGGACGACCGGTCGTGGCCCCAAACTCGCTCCCCACTTCGCGCAGCCGGACACCGTCTGCGTCGTGCAGCTCGGTCGGGAACGGACCCTCCCCAACCGCTGTGCTGTACGCCTTGACCACCCCGATCACCCGGTCCAGCGTGCGCGCCGGCAGCCCCGCCCCAGACGCAGCATAGGCCGCAGTCGGGTTGCTGCTCGTCACGTAGGGATAGATCCCCCAGTCCAAATCGCGCATCACCCCCAACTGCCCCTCCAACAGAATCTGCTTCTTCTGCTGCACCGCCCACCGGGTCATCGGCAAGGTGTCGATGATGCGCCCCCCCAATTTTTCACGATATTCCATACATAACGCATAGAGCGCGTCGCCGTCCAGCGGAGTTCCTCCCAAAAGCTCGATCTTGCGGTTCACCGTGCGCAAGGCATTCGCCAGCCGACGCTCCAACCACCCGGGCTGCAGCAAATCCCCCATGCGCAGCCCGACACGGGCCGCCTTGTCCGCATAGGCCGGCCCAATCCCACGCCGGGTCGTCCCAATCGTGTCCTTGCCGCGCGCCGCCTCCTCCAATCCATCCAGCTCCCGGTGGTAGGGCATCAACAGCTGTGCCCGCGTGCTGACCCAAAGATTCTCCAGATCAACCCCGCCGGCCCTGAGCGCTTCCATCTCCTGGAGAAGCGACTGCGGGTTGACCACACAGCCAGAACCAATGATGTTCTGCGTGCGCGGGTTGAAAATACCGCTCGGAATCAGATGCAGCGCATGTTTGCCAAACGCGTTGATGACCGTATGCCCAGCATTGTCCCCTCCCTGAAACCGAATCACTACATCCGCTTCCTGAGCAAGGTAGTCGATGATCCGACCCTTGCCCTCGTCGCCCCACTGGGCTCCCACGACTGCGATGACAGCCATCTGTTCTTTCTCCTGGTTGCTATTTGGCAGATT
>JAPLGY010000743.1 GCA_026389955.1 Caldilinea sp.
CAGCACCGAGGATGCCCGCCGCTCTGCTGCGCTCACCGCAGCAGAGCGGGTGCTGGCCGTGCTCGGACGCCAACGCCGCGCCGAGGCACTCTCCCTGCGCCTTGTCCCCGCAGAACGGGTCTTTCCCCACGAACGCTTTCACCCGGCACGTGTCGAACGGCTGAAAGAACGCTTTCAACAGGACGGCCGCCTGGTCAACCCGCCGATTGTCGCCGCCATGAGCGAAAATCGGTACGTTGTGCTCGACGGCGCAACCCGCGTGACTGCCTTCCAGCAGCTGGGCATCCCCCACCTCATCGTTCAAGTCGTCGACCTGGAGCGCAGCAACGTCAAAATGAACACCTGGTTCCACATCGCCCACGGTGGCCGCAGCGAGAGCCTGATCCAGGTTGTCGGCCGAGTCAACGGCCTCCAGCTGACCCCAATGCCGGTCGACCATCTCCCGCACGCCCTGTGGGAGCGCAGCGCGCTCGGCTATCTGGTCACCGCCGACCGCAGCGGCTATCTGCTCGAATTGGCCGACCGCCACCACGGAGATTGGATCGACGTGCTGGTCGAGCTGGTCGACGCTTACGGGGCCTGGGGCGATGTGGGACGCACGCTCGAAACCGATCTGGACGCGCTCTCCGCGCAGTATCCCGACCTGGCCGGTCTGTTCGTCTATCCCCAATTTTCCCCAGACATCGTGGTCCAGGTCGCCGAGCGCAACCGGCTGCTGCCCGCCGGCATCACCCGGTTTCTGATTCCAGGGCGCGTCTTGCGGCTGAATGCCCCGCTGGGTCTGTTGACCGCATCCCTGTCGTTGAGCGACAAAGCAGACTGGCTGGACCGTCTGGTCGAAGAAAAATTGGCCCACCGTGGGGTGCGCTACTACGAGGAGCCTGTGATCCTGCTCGACGAATAATCTGCCTGCTGCCGGCCCCGTTCGGTCAACACCAGCCCACCCGCTTGGTGCTGCACCAGCCCGTTCGCCTCGGCGCGCCGGAGCACTTGGCGGGCGAATTTGGGTTCCCAGCGCAGACGCTCTGGCAACGTGTCGACCAGGTTCAGATCGCCCTCCTCTTCTGCCGAGCAGAGATGCAGGGCCAGCACCCTCTCTGCAACCTGCCAGCGCTGGCGCGCTCGCCGCCGGAGCAGGGCCACCAGCCCCCGTTCTGGGGCAACAGCCCACACCACACAAAACCAGACCCCTGCCATCAGTGCCATCGAGCCGGCGATATTGGTGTCCAGCCAGCGGGCCAGCCAGTACCCACTCAGCGCGCTGCCCGCGCCGATCCCTGCGCTGAGCAGAAGCATACGCTGCAGATCGTCGGTGAGCAGGTACGCCGCCGCCGGCGGGGTGACGATCAAGGCCACCACCAGCACCGCACCGACCGAATCAAAGGCCCCGACGGCGGTGACCGCCACCAGAGCCATCAGCCCATAGTGCAGCAGCGCCGGCGCAATGCCCAGCGTCGCGGCCAACACCGGGTCAAAAGTGGAGAGCTTCAATTCTTTGTAAAACAACCCGATACAGAGCAGATTGAAGAGCAAAATCCCTGCCAGCACGACCAGAGACTGCGGCAGATCGAGCCCGAAGACGGTCACCCGCTCAAAAGGCGCCAGCGCCAGTTCGCCCATCAGCACGACATCGGCATCCAGATGTACGTTGCGCGCGTACAGCCCGATCAACAGGACGGCCAGGCTGAACAAAGCGGGAAAGACCAGTGCGATGGCAGCATCTTCTGCGACCAGACCACTCCGCTGCAAAGCCTCCACCAGACCGACAGTGGCTACCCCCATCAGCGCGGCACCCAGCAACAGCCAGGGCGAATGCAGATCCTGCACGACAAAAAAGCTCAGGACAATCCCCAAAAGCACAGTATGGCTGATCGCATCGGCCATCAACGCCATCCGGCGCAAGACCAGAAAGACCCCGACCAGTGCGCAGGCCACGGCGGCTGTCACCGCAATCAACTGAATTTCCAGCGAAGCACCCATTGTCCGATCCTCTCGATGCCCGGTCCGCCTGCCTTTACCGGAGACGGGCCTGCGCGGCCAGCCGATCCAGCTGTCGCCAAACAATGCCCCGTCTGGGCGCCAAGAGCAGGGAAAGCAATACCAGGGTGCTGGCGCAGAGCACGATCAGCGGCCCTGTGGCCAGCCCGGCCCAGAGCGCGCTGAGCAGGGTGCCAGAGACCCCTGCGACAGCGCCCAGGACGGCGGCCAGCAGCACCATGGCCCCAAGCCCGTCCACCCATTGGCGCGCCGCCGCTGCCGGTGCCACCAACAGAGCACTCATCAGCACCACGCCGACCGACTGCAGCCCCAGAACAATGGCAGCCACCACCAGCAGCGTGAACCCGATGTCCAGCCGCTGCATCGGCCACCCCAGGCTGGCCCCAAATGCCCGGTCAAAGCTGAGCAGCTGGAACTCTTTCCAGAAAAGCAGCAGCAGCACGCTGACCCCCAACGCCCCTGCCGCCAGGAGCACCACGTCGCGGCTCAGCAGCGTCGCTGCCTGGCCAAACAGAAAATGGTTGAGGCCAGCCTGGTAGGCGCCTGGCCGGTTCTGCACCAGATTGAGCAGCAGCACACCGCCCCCCAAAAACGTCGACAGGACGATCCCCAGGGCGCTGTCCTGCTTGACCCGGCTCCAGCGCGTGATGGCTATCCACAACAGCACCCCGGCGCTGCCCGCCAGTGCGGCCCCCCCCAGCAGCAGGTGTGGTTCGCGTTGGCCGGTCAGCAAAAAAGCCAGGACAACCCCGGGCAGTGTGGCGTGTGCGATCGCGTCGCCGGCCATGCTCTGCCTGCGCAGAAACACAAAGGCCCCCAATGCCCCGCTCATTCCTCCCAGGAGCGCTGCCCCCAGCGCCACTGTGCGCAACGTGTAATCCCACCAACCGTCGACCATATGGCCCTCTCCGTTGTATGACCCGCAGCCATCCTCACCCGACCGCCGGCACCGTGACTGTTGTCGGCACACGGCCAGGCAGACTTTCGTCGCCGATCCAGGCGGTGTGTCCGCCAAACGTCTGGCGCAGGATCGACTCGTTGAAATTCTCTGCAACCGGCCCGCAGGCAAACGAACGGACATTCAGCAACGTCACCCAGTCAAAATACTCGGGGACCGTCTGCAAGTCATGGTGTACGACCAGCACACACTTGCCGCGGGTGCGCAGCTCCCTGAACAGACCGACGATGGCCCGTTCGGTCGGCGCGTCCACCCCTTGAAAAGGCTCGTCCATCAGGTAGATATCAGCCTCTTGCATAAGTGCGCGCGCCAGGAAGACACGCTGCTGCTGTCCCCCAGAAAGCCGGCCGATCTGGCGGTGGGCGTAGTCTGCCATCCCCACCTGCTCTAACGCCCGCAAGGCCGCTGCCTGTTCAGGTTTGCCGGGCCGACGCAGCCACCCCAGCCGCCCATAACAGCCCATCATCACCACATCCAACACACGGGTCGGAAAATCCCAGTCCACGCTGCCGCGCTGCGGCACATAGCCGACCCGCTGGCGCTGTTCTGCGTAGGGGCGGCCGTCGATTCGGATCTGGCCGGCGACGGTTGGCACCAATCCGAGGATCGCCTTGATCAACGTCGTTTTGCCGGCGCCATTGGGCCCGACCACTGCCATCAGCACCCCAGCTGGCATCTGGAGATCGACATCCCACAACACAGGCTTTTCTCCGTACATCACCGTCAAATCTGACACGGTCAACGCCGCAGGTCGCGTCTCATTGCTCGCCATCTTCCGACCCCTTTCCCCGCAGCGCAGCTGCGATTGTATCGATGTTGTGCCGGATCAGCCCGACATAGGTTGCTCCGTCGCTGTCGGGGGCACCCAAGGCATCCGAATAGAGCTCGCCGCCCAGCACCACTTGATGGCCTCGGTCGCGCACAGCGGCCTGCACAGCTTCGACGGTGCGGACGGGCACCGAATTCTCCACAAAGATAGCAGGAACCTCTTTTTGCACGATCAAATCGGCCAGCGCGCGCAAGTCGGCCGTTCCTGCCTCTGCCACTGTGCTGGTTCCCTGCAGTCCGTGCACTTCAAACCCGTAAGCGCGGCCGAAATAGCGAAAGGCATCATGGGCCGTCACCAGAATTCGCTGCC
Source organism: Caldilinea sp. (assembly GCA_026389955.1). The sequence continues at coordinate 4,095 of JAPLGY010000743.1, forward strand.
GGGCTGGAATTGAAGCGGTGCGGTCCAACACATAGGCGTGCAGCGTGGCCAGCTCAGCCTGATAGGCGCTGGCGTTGGACTGATAGCTTGCAGCGTTGGCAGGGTCTGCCGCCGCCAGCTGGTC
>JAPLGY010000077.1 GCA_026389955.1 Caldilinea sp.
TAAGAGAGCCTCATTCGTTGATCTGGACCAGGCTGGCGCTGATCCAGCCGCCATCGTCCCCAAAATCGATTTTGACCCAGTTGCCATCGGCAGAACGCTCAAGCAACGTATAGCTTTCGCCGTTGTTGACGACCCCCAGGATGCCACTTGCAGCTGGCTGAGGACGCACGATGACTCGACCACTGCTGACGATGGTCACGATCACAGCTCCAGCCTCTTCAGACGGCGCAGGCGTGGCCTCTTCAGACGGCGCAGGTGTGGCCTCTTCAGACGGCGCAGGCGTGGCCTCCTCAGACGGCGCAGGCTGTTGGCTGAGTGCACTCCCTTCAAAACGCTGCGCGCCGTAGGGCAAGTCGTCCCCAGTGAGTGCAGCGGTGGCAGTTTCCAGCAGCGGGTCGCCTTCGGCAAAGAGCGACGCTGCGGTGACCGGAACACGCAGTGTCGGCGGCACACCGACATCTTCGATAATGATGTTTCCATCCATATCGACGGGCCGCCCGATCGAAATCTGCAAAAACTCGAATTCAGGCATCAGGAAAAAATTCTGCGATCCCCCAAGTCCTGCCGTTGGGTAGTGGGCAACGATCTCAGAACGTCCATCCAGTGCCATATTGTAGGTAAAAAATTCGCAGGCGCTGGCGCAGTTCGGGCCTGTGATCACAGCGACGGGCCCCGAATAGCGCAGCGTCTCATCGGGCAGGTACATCTGATCGACACGGTCAGGGTCGAAATAAAAATCATCCAGTTCTTCGTCGTAGTAGCCACTCTTGCCCAGTTCTTTGGCCTCGTCGAAGAAATAGGCCGTCATCTGATCGGCCAGGAAACCGCTTCCTCCGCCATTTTGGCGCATGTCGATGATCAGGCCTGGAATTTCGTTGCTGTTGAGTGCCTCGAGCATACGCTCCCACAGCTGTACAGTGAGCAACTCGTTGTCAGAAAAGCTGTAGATTTTGACATAGCCCAGGCCATTGTCGAGCAGGCGGAACTCGACAGGCAGTTCAGTGCCAGTCCGCCCGATGTTGAAGGAAGAGACCCGGAAGCTCTCACTTTCTACATCGGCGGTGATCAGAGCGGTCTTGATCGCGGTGTCTCCCGGATTTTGGAAGGTGACCTCGACCTCGCTGCCGACCGATGCGCGGGTGGCGTAGCGCAGCTGCTGCAGGCGGCGCACATGCTCCGACGAGAAGGGAGAAGAAAAGGGAACGATGCTGTCCACATACTCGTCGATCGGCTGGCCGTTCCAGGTCAGGATCACCGCCCCGCGCTCGATCCCGGCCCGATCTGCTGGGCTGTCTGGCGTCACAAAACTGACGATCGTGCTCTCATCTTCGACATCCCGAACTGCGATGCCGACCCCTCCTCGAGTGACTTCGACAAACTCCTCTTGGAGAAAGGGGGCGCTGAGGTGGCCATCTGGGATCGACCAGATAAAATCGCGCAATGCACGTCGGTAGGCCAAGGCATCGGCGTCGGCCTCAGCCGCCTCAAACAGGGGACGAAATTCAGCTGCTTTGGCGGCCCAGTCGATTCCTTTGAGTTCGGTGAACGCATACTTGTCGACGAAAAGGTCGAGCATGGCGTCGAACGCTTCGGTGTAGCTCAGCTCTGAAAAATCGTCGAGGGTCAGGCTTTCCGGCTCGATCAAGGTCAGTTCTGGATAGCGCGAGCGGTCGAAGACAAAGGGGTCGCTGTCCAGATCGACGATCGTGTATCCGGCCGGCAAGCGCACGATCGGGTCATCGGCGGTAAACAGCTTGCCATCTTCGCCGAAGCCGGTTGGGAATCCCTGTTGGTCGTCGGGAGCCCAGACGATCAACTTGCCGCCGATCAATTCTCCCTTGCCGCTGGGGTCATTGGCAGCCTCGGTCGTTGCAAAGGCGGTCGACCAGCCACCGCCGCCCTGGTCGCGCTGTTCCAGATAGGCGTCGCCGAAGGCGTTGGTCCAGTAAGCGACCGCAAAAACCATGACGCCGGGTTCAGTCTGGTCGTCGTTGTCCACATCGCGCAAAGAACCCTGTGGTTCGGCTGGCAACGAGAGGGTCCACTCAAACGGCGGCTCAAAAAAGTCGCCCAGAATCTGGCCCAACACCTGAGATTCGGGCGGGAAGAGAAAGCCTTTGTTCCGGTCTACAAAACCAGCCTGATCTTCCAGCACGATCAGCGGCTGGGCCACCCCCATCGTGATGATCGGGTTGCTGTAATCCATACTGCCACGCACAATCGTGGCTCCGCCCTCTTCATTTTCAATCGGGGCGGGCGGCGGGTCATCGGTCTGGGCGTAGCCCGCTCTGGCTGGAGCCAACAGCAACGCCAACAACAACAGGCCAGCCAATAGGCGTCTGGTCGGGATCATGCATGCCTCCTTCGGTTAGAAAAACCAACACACACTGTTCAAATTGCACCCATCATCAGGGCTCGTTCGTATTCGATCACATCGTCCAGGATCTGGTTCAACGTATACCGGGTTGCCCAGCCGATGGCTGCGTGCAGCTTGGTCGTATCTGGCACGCGGCGCCGCATGTCTTCGAAACCGGGTGCATAGGCTTCGCTGTAGGGAATATACTCGATCGGGGATTGGCTCTCTGTGCGGTCAATCACTGTCTGGGCCAGTTCGTGGATGGTCACTTCCTGGCTGCTGCCAATGTTGTAGATCTGGCCGGATGTCTCCTCTGGAGAGGCCAGCAGGTCAATGACTGCACGCGCAGTATCGCGCACATGGCAAAAACAGCGAGATTGCTTGCCGTCGCCAAAAATTGGGATCGGCCGGTTGCACAGGGCGGCCCGCACAAAGCGTGGCACGACCATGCCGTACCGGCCCGTCTGGCCAGGGCCCACCGTGTTAAAAAAACGCACCACGGTCACTGGCAAGCCGTACTCGCGGTGGGCAGCCAGACCAAGAAATTCGTCCAACAGCTTGCTGGCCGCGTAGCTCCAACGGCTGCGGCTGGAAGGGCCCAGCAGCAGGTCATCTTCCTCGGCAAAGGGGACCTTGACCCCCTTACCATAGACTTCGCTGGTGCTGGCCAACAGGGTTCGACAGCGATAGCGGCCAGCTGCGGCCAGCACGGCATGGGTTCCCAGTACATTGGTCTCGATGGTCGCTGTCGGTCGCTCGACGACCAGCTGCACCCCGACCGCTGCCGCCAGGTGCACGATGACATCCGCCTCGCTGGCCAGACGGTCGAGCACCAGCGCGTTGCGCACATCGTCGATCGCAAACGAATAGAGCGGATGGTGTGCAAACAGACGGATGTTTTCGATCGTCCCAGTACTCAGGTTGTCAAGCACCGCCACACTTTCCCCACGCTCCAGCAAAGCGCGAGTCAGGTGCGTACCAATAAACCCAGCACCGCCGGTGATCAAAACGTTCATGGCTTTCTCCGCTGCTGTGTGCCGACAACCGATGCAGGCGTGTGGCAGGAAAAGCCACCACACGCCCCGAATCTTTTTTTATTATACGTGCAAGCCACTCGAACCACCAAGGGGCACACAGAGCCGTTCAACGTGTCCCGGCAGATCCCGCCCGCATGAGCCTCTCTTCTCTCCCCGCTTTGGCACTTTTCTTCTGCACAGGCTACAATGGCAAGATATGACCAAAGATTGGATTTTCGATCTGTTGCTGGAGCTGACCGAAGAGGGCTATCGTGCGGTTGTGCGGCGATCACCGGCTGGAACCGCCAGCGAACCGTTTGTGTTGCCGTTCCAGCATCCACACAACATGGGTCAGCAGTTGCTTGTCGAGAGCGACGACGACAGCCCTCTGCGTTCAGCGCAGTTTGTGCTCACGCGCGAGGTAGGTGGCACGCTTTTCCATGCCATCTTCACCGGCACCCTCCTCGAATGTTGGCAGCAGAGCTGGCAGCAGGCGTACAGCAGCCGAGCCACCTTGCGTGTCCAGTTGACCCTGGACGATCTGCCACTGCTGCGTGCGCTCCCTTGGGAATATCTTTACGACGACACCCGCGAAGAATTTCTGGCGCTGTCGGTCCACACTCCCCTGACCCGCCAACAAAAAGCAGCGCACCAGATTCGACCGTTGACGACCGGGGCTCCACTGCGCGTGTTGGTGGTGATGGCAGGGCCGGAGGGCTATCCCCCGCTGGCCGTCGGACGAGACTGGCGCGCCCTCCTCGATACTGTCGATTACTTAGCCGCAGATGGACGAATGACCTTTGAGCGACTGGTACGCCCGACCCTTTTCGACCTCCAAAGACGTCTGCGCCAACAGCCCGTCCATCTTCTTCACTTTATCGGCTTTGTGGTCAACGACCCGCAGCTGCAGTGTGGCGTGCTGGTCTTTGAAGACGAGGCCGGTCGCGGCCGGGCGGTGAGCGGGGAACATTTTGGCAGACTGCTGAGCGACCAGGACTCGCTGCGTCTGGCGCTGCTCGATGTGCGCAACGCGGCCCGCTCTCAACGGATCGACCCTGGCAGCGACATCGCCGAACAGCTGGTACGTCGCGGGCTGCCGGCTGCCCTTTATCTTCCTTCCCGGCTGCGCGGTCGACCCTCTCTGGCTTTTTTGCACGAACTGTACGGAGAGGTGGCAAACCTTCGTCCCATCGACGAGGCGGTGGCCGAAGCCCGGCGTGCAGCGCTGCTTGAAGAAAGCGGGGCCAGCTGGGGGCTGCCCCGGCTGGTCAGTCGGGTCAGCGACGGTCAACTCTTTGCACGTCCTCTGCTGCACCCCACACCCGCCAAGCCCCCCCGTTACCTGCGCTCTGTCCTGACCAAAGGGTAAAACACGCCCCATGAAGCGCTGGAGTACACTTTTTCTGCTTCTGCTCTTGGCAGGTCCAGGTTGGGTCTGGTGGACAAAACCAGCCCCGCTTGCGGCCGGAAATCTTGCAGCCGGAAATCTTGCAGCCGGAAATCACCGCCAGAAAGCCCAGCCTGCGGTCGGCCATCTGGCCCCCGACTTCCTGCTGCCCACACTCGACGGTGGCCAATTTCGTCTGAGCGACCAGCGCGGCAGAGCGGTGGTCCTCAACTTTTGGGCGACCTGGTGCGGACCCTGCCAGCGTGAGCTGCCTGCCCTCCAACGTGCAGCCGAACAGTATGCAGAGCTCGTCACCGTTGCGGCGGTCGACCAGGCCGAACCGATTCAACAAGTCCAACCCTTTGTCGAAGAATTTGGGTTGACCTTCACGGTGCCGATGGACAGCGCCCAGGAGGTCGGCAAACGCTACAATGTGCGAGGCCTGCCCACAACCTATTTTATCGACTCCGCCGGGGTCATTCGTTCCATTTGGATGGGCGAGATGAACAGCATCATTCTGGCCGAACAGATTGCCAACCTGCTGAGGTGAAAACATGTTGCCGACCAGCGACCAAAAACCATTCTATGTCAATCAAATGTTTGCAAGGATTGCGCCGACCTACGATCGGATGAACCGCCTGATGACCTTTGGGCAGGATCGAAA
>JAPLGY010000769.1 GCA_026389955.1 Caldilinea sp.
GGGCTGCCCGGCAGGGCCTGAGATCATCACCAATGTGCAGCGTGAGACCCACGCGGCGTTTCCCGAGGTGGAAGAGGTCAATATCCATCTGACCTGGTCTCCTTTCTGGAACCCAGATATGATGTCAGAGGAAGCCAAAGAAGAGCTGGGAATTTTCTGACCCGGCCCGCAGGAACTGGCCATAAGGTTGTCGGGCGCGTGCTGTCAAACAGCACGCGCCTTCGTTCTGGGGAGGGAGGAGCGATGCAGGACCCACAGCCCGCTCGAAGGCAGCGTACACCGCTGCAGGCCGTCTGGTATGGACTTTTTCGCCTGTTGGGGTGGCGCGGGGAATACCACGCGCCGTCGGACGGCAAGTTCATCATCGTGGTAGCCCCCCATACATCCAATCTGGACTTTGTATTCGGCTTTATTTTCAGCCGCGCTTACGCGCTGCCTTTCTCCAATTTTTTGGTCAAAGACTTTTTTTTCCGAGCTGGAATGGGGAGGATCACGCGTTGGCTGGGCGGAATCCCGGTCAACCGTCGTGAACAGACCCAGTTTGTCGACCGAGTGGCCAACGAGTTCGCTCGTCACCCCCAGATGGTTCTGGCGATCACCCCCGAAGGAACGCGCAGCCGGTCGGAATACTGGAAGAGCGGCTTCTACCACATCGCACAGCGCGCCAACGTTCCGGTGATCCTGGCTTCGATCGACTATGCCCACAAATACATTGCCTGTGGGACAGCGGCGCCGATCACAGGGGATATGGAGGCGGACCTGGCCAGAATTCGCGCCTACTATACCGGCGTCACCGGCCGTCATCCGGAGCGGCAGGGGGAAATCCGGTTTCGTCCTCGCCCTGGCATCCTGCCACCGACAGGGTAGCTGTGCAGATCCCTGCGCAGCTTGAGAAAAAGCATTGTAGGACCTGACAAGAGAGAAAGAGGGAGTATGTCCATTCATTTTGGTACAGACGGCTGGCGGGCGGTGATCAGCGAAGAATTCACCTTCGACAACGTGCGCAAGGTGGCACAGGCGATCGCCGAGAAGACGTTGGCCGACCGCGCCAGCCAGCCCGGTGACAAGCTGTGTGCCCAGCAGCCGTCGCTGGTGGTAGGCTACGACACGCGCTTTTTGAGCGACCGGTATGCCCAGGCGGTGGCCGAGGTGCTGGCAGCCAACGGGATTGCCGTCTGGCTCACCTCCAGCGACGCGCCGACGCCGATGGTCAGCTACGCGATTGTCGACAAAGGAGCGGACGGAGGGGTGATGATCACGGCCAGCCACAACCCGCCGCGCTACAACGGGATCAAGCTCAAGGCTGGGTTCGGGGGGTCGGCCAGCCCGGCGGATTGCAAAGAGGTAGAACGGCGGATTCTGGCGGCTGGAGACACGCTTCCGCAGCGCATCGAATTCAGCGCCGCGCAGGGGTTGATCACGCGGTTTGACCCGTTTCCGGCCTATGAATCTCATGTGCGCCGTCTGGTCAACTTTGAAGCGATCGCAGAGGCTCAGCTTGTGGTGGCGGTAGACGCCATGTACGGTGCTGGCCGCATCTGCCTGGCCAGGCTGCTGCGCGATGCAGGATGTCAGGTGCATGAGCTGCGCAACGAAATGAATCCGGGCTTCAACGGGATCCATCCAGAACCGATCGCCCGCCATCTTGGGCCGTTGGTGGAGACGATGTGTTCCGGTGAATACCACCTGGGGCTGGCGACGGACGGCGACGCTGACCGCATCGGTGCAGTCGATGTGGACGGCCAGTTTGTGGACCCGCATGCGATCATGGCGTTGGTGCTCGAATACCTGGTCGGCCGGCGGTTGTTGCGGGGCAGCGTGGTCAAGACCGTGAGCACGACGCAAATGCTCAACCGGCTGGCCGAGCGCTATGGGCTGGCGCTCTACGAGACGCCGGTCGGTTTCAACCACATCACCGAGCATATGCTGCGCGAACCGGTGTTGATCGGCGGCGAGGAGAGCGGCGGGATCAGCATTTTAGGCCATATTCCAGAGGGGGACGGGGTGTTGATGGGGCTGCTGCTGGCCGAGGTGGTGGCTGTCCAACGGCGGCCGCTGGGGGTGCTGCTGGCAGAGTTGATGGCGGCACAAGACATCGGCAGCTTTCGCTATGGCCGGATCGACCAGCCGGTGCGCCCGTTCAAAAAGGCGGATCTGGTGCGCGGGTTGATGGGCCAGGTGCCGCAGCAGTTGGGGGGGGTCGCAGTGGGTCAGGTCAACGACCGCGACGGTGTCAAGTATATGCGGGTCGACAACAGCTGGCTGTTGATCCGGCCGAGCGGCACCGAACCGGTGCTGCGCATCTATGCCGAAGCCGCCTCCGAGGGCCAGGTCGAGGAACTGCTCAAAGCAGGGGTCGGGCTGGCCGAGGCGCAGATCGCAGCGC
>JAPLGY010000731.1 GCA_026389955.1 Caldilinea sp.
AGTCCGTGGGGATGTCGAGGAAGTTGTCTCGTTGCCCCCACACGATGTTGTGGTGCAGCCGGTTGAGCAGCGGGTGCGAGCAGGCAAACTCGCCGGTCGGTGGCATGTCCGAATGCAACACGACCGCCACAACCTGGTCAGCGGTCAAGACCCCTGTCTGGCCGCTGACCCCGAGATAGCGAAAGCCCTGGAAGGTGAAGGTGGGTGTGTACACTTCCTCCCCTTCTCCCTTGAGCACATACTCGTTGGTCTGTCTGGCCGAACGGAGGTTTTCGGTGTACAGCGAACCGTCCGGCTGCAGCACCTCGGCGTGGCGGAAGCGTACACGCTGGCCGGCCTTCCCTTGCAGGCGGACGCGCACGACGCCAACCAGATTCTGTCCAAAATCGACGATGGTCTCGCCGTCGGGGGCCACGCTGACCGAACGGGCCGGCAGCTCTTCGATCGGGCGCACGGGGGGGGCGCTTTGGGCGACCAGGCGGGCATCCGGCGCTGCCACCAGACGCACCGGGCTCCATCCCTCTCCGAGATGGCCAGGTGCATCCCAGCCGGGCCGTTCGCAGCGGGCATCGTACAGTTCCCCGTTGTAGAGGTCTGCTGCCAGGATCGGGCCCGTGGCGGCCAGCCAGCTGGCGTCGCTGACGATGCATTCTTCGCTGTCGTCGGCGTAGAGGACATGCAGCTGCAGCAGCAAGGCCAGCTGGGTGCCGTAATAGTTGCGCTGCCCGCCGAAGCCCAGATAGCCGCGATACCAGCCGTCGCCGAGCAGGGCGGCGACGACGTTGGGGCCGGCCTGCAGCAACGCTGTCACATCGTACGTCTGATATTGAAAGCGATGCTGATAGGCGGTCCAGCCTGGGGTCAAAGACCAGTCGCTCACACGCTGGCCGTTGAGGCGGGCTGTGTAAACTCCTTGGCTGGTGGCATAGAGCCGGGCAGAAACTGGCTGGGCGCGCAGCCGAAACTCGTGGCGCAGCAGTGGGGCCGGCGGAGAGGTGTGGGGCGCTTCTTCCCAGCCCGCTGCTATCCACGCTGCCTGCCAGTCCCGCTCGTCCAGCAACCCCATCTCCCAGCTGGCAGCTTCACTCCACGCCGAGGGGCGGTCGTGTTCGTCCCAGACCCGCACCTGCCAGCAGCAGCGCTGTCGTGAGCGCAACGCTGGCCCGGCGTAGCTGTGGTGGTAGGAGCGTTGAACGGCCAGTTTGCCCGAATCCCACAGCCAACGCCCCGCCTGCAGGTCGGTGTCGGAGGCAGCTACGGCGATCTGGCAGGCGGTCTGGCGTGCCGAGCGCCGGGAGGAAGTCAGCTCCCACCCGAGCCGAGGGTGGAGGACATCGATCCCCAAGGGGGCGGCGTGGTATTCGCAGTGCAGGCGGGTCACGGTCAGCATAGGCGAGGCTCCTGTTTACATCGCTGGGTGGGTTGGACAGCCAGAGTGGTTCTTCCGCTGCCGTCGATCAGCCTGGTGGACGAATCAACTCGGTGAGCCGGGCTTTGGCCGCAGCCGGGTCTGCCTTGCCTTGGGTGGCCCGCATCACCTGCCCCATAAAAAAGCCGAAGAGTTTTTCTTCGCCAGCCCGGTAGCGGGTCAATTCGGCTGGATTGGCGGCGAAGATGGCTGCGATCGTCTCCTCGATCAAGCTGTTGTCGGAGACCATCGCCAGCCCTTCGCG
>JAPLGY010000051.1 GCA_026389955.1 Caldilinea sp.
TGGCCATGCGCTGGCTGATCGAAAATGCCCGCAAACGGAGCGGCCGCGACATGGCTGCCCGTCTGGCAGGTGAACTCATCGATGCCGCCCGCAACGAAGGCTCAACGATCAAAAAGCGTGAAGATACACACCGAATGGCAGAAGCCAACCAGGCGTTTGCCCACTTCCGCTACTGAGCGCGTGTACAGGCAGTCCCGCAGCGGCTGATTTGTTTGCAAAATCAACGCTGACAACTGGGTGTCATCCGCACACATCAGGGTTGCCCTGGCAGGATGCGGTGCCCGCCCAAAGATGAATTGCTCCCTTCTTTTTGCGACGGTGCCTTGACGCATCGCGCACGGACCGGGCAAGGTTCATTTGTCGGCATCGGCGCCGCATCGTTTTGTGTGAAATTGGAGCATGGGTAAGGACGAACTTTTATGGCGAACGACTATTCGATCGAAAGAATGCGCAACATCGGCATCATTGCCCATATTGACGCAGGCAAAACAACGACGACAGAACGAATTCTTTTTTATTCCGGCCGGATCCATCGGATGGGCGAAGTCCATGAAGGAACAGCCGTAACCGACTGGATGGTGCAAGAACGCGAACGGGGAATCACCATCACCGCAGCTGCGATCACCACCTCCTGGACCGACCGCATCACCGGCGAAGATTGTCAGATCAACCTGATCGACACCCCAGGCCACATTGACTTTACAGCAGAAGTGCAGCGCAGCTTGCGCGTGCTCGACGGCGGCGTCGTCGTCTTCGACGCTGTCGCAGGCGTCGAGCCCCAATCCGAAACAGTCTGGCGCCAGGCCGACCGCTACGAAGTCCCGCGCATCTGCTTCGTCAACAAAATGGATCGAGTTGGCGCCAGCTTTGAGCGGACCATCGAGATGATCATTGACCGCCTGGGCGCCAACCCCCTCCCGATTCAACTGCCCCTCGGCGTCGAAGAACAGTTCAAAGGGGTCATCGACCTCTTCACGATGAAGGCCTACGTCTTCTCGGATGAGCTGGGGGCCTCGCCCACCATCGTCGAAATCCCCGACGAATCCAGCAAGGCCGCCGGCGCCGCACGCGACCAGCTGGTCGAGCGCATCGCCGAACCCGACGCTACGCTGACGCTCAAACTCCTGGAAGGCGAGGAGATCACCAGCCAGGAGCTGTATGCAGCACTGCGCAGAGCCGTCTGCAGCAACAAACTTGTCCCGATTCTTTGCGGCACTGCGCTGCGCAACAAGGGTGTCCAGCTGCTGCTCGACGCAGTGGTTCGTTACTTGCCTAGCCCCATCGATGTGCCACCGGTCCAAGGGGTCAACAACGACACCGGCACAGAAGAGGTGCGCGAATCTGACGCCAGCCAGCCCTTCTCCGGGCTGGTCTTCAAGATTGTCACCGACCCCTTCGTCGGCCGGCTGGCCTATGTGCGCGTCTACTCCGGCGTGCTGCGCTCGGGAGAAACCGTCTACAACTCCAACCGCAACAAACGGGAACGGATCGGCCGTCTCGTGCGCATGCACGCCGACAAGCGCGAGGACATCAAGGAAGTCTACGCTGGAGACATTGCAGCCATTGTAGGACCCAAAGACTCCTATACGGGCGAAACCCTCTGCGACCCCAAAACACCCATCACGCTGGAAACCATCGAATTTCCCGAACCTGTGATCAAGGTCGCCGTCGAACCCAAATCCAAGGGAGACCAGGACAAGCTCACCGATGCCCTGATCAAACTGGCAGAAGAAGATCCCACCTTCCGCGTCCAATACGACGACCAGACAGGGCAGACGGTCATCTCGGGGATGGGCGAACTCCACCTGGATATCATCGTAGACCGCCTGAAGCGTGAGTTTCGGGTCCAGTGCAATGTAGGCCGGCCACAGGTCGCCTATCGCGAAACCATCACCCGGCTGGTCAAGATCGAAGGACGCTTTGTCCGTCAGTCGGGCGGGCGCGGCCAGTACGGCCACGTCTGGCTGGAACTCCAACCCAATCCGCCCGGAAGCGGATTTGTCTTCGAGGACCGCATTGTCGGCGGTGTGGTGCCCCGCGAGTACATCACCCCCGTTCAAAAAGGGGTGGTGGAGGCGATGGAAAGCGGAGTCCTGGCCGGCTACCCCGTCGTCGATGTCAAAGTTGCCCTGATCGACGGCAGCTACCATGAGGTTGACTCCAGCGAAATGGCCTTCAAAATTGCCGGCAGCATGGCATTCAAAGAGGGCACCCAGAAAGCCGGCCCGATCCTGCTCGAACCGATGATGAAGGTCGAGACGACAGTCCCCGATCAGTACGTCGGCGATGTCGTCGGCAACTTCTCGTCGCGGCGGGGCCTGGTCGAAGGGATGGAATCGCGCAGCGGAAATGTGCAGATCGTCCGAGCACTGGTTCCTTTGGCCGAAATGTTTGGCTATGCCACCGACCTGCGCTCGATGACCAGCGGACGCGGCAGCTTCGGCATGCAATTTGAAAAGTACATGCCGGTAAGCCAGAGCATTGCCGAAAAGGTGCTCAAGGGAGTCGCCTGATCGTCAGAGGCTGCCGGCGGGCAACGCGTGTTGCCCGCCGGCTTTTTTTATTGGCCTGCTCTCGTTTTTGTCAAGTTCATAATTTGGCAATCGACAACAGCTCAAGTATACTATGAAGCTTGTGGCAATTGGCGCACTCCATTGTCTACAGGCAAACCTTGCCTTGCACTGAACGAGCTTGATTCGACAAGCTTGACGATGAAATTGACTCGACAGTGTCTATGCGCCACCAAAAAATAAACGAGCGACTGTTTTATCCAAAAAACGACGCTGAACGAACCAGTGTAGGAGGATGGGTTTATGACCAAAGCAGTATTTCAGCGGACAAAGCCCCATGTCAACGTGGGGACGATCGGTCACATCGACCATGGCAAGACCAGCTTGACCGCCGCTATCACCAAGGTGCTGTCGTTGAAGGGCTGGGCAGATTTTCGGGCCTTT
>JAPLGY010000108.1 GCA_026389955.1 Caldilinea sp.
GTGCGCATGCGCTGGTAGGTGCGGTCGCTGAGGGTCATGGCCGGCGCCACGGTGATGCTGTCGCCGGTGTGGACCCCCATCGGATCCAGGTTCTCGATCGAACAGACGACGACAAAATTGTCGGCGGCGTCGCGCATCACTTCCAGCTCGTACTCTTTCCAGCCGATCAGCGACTCCTCGATCAGAACCGTGTGCACCGGGCTTTCCTTGAGCCCCCACGCCACCTTCTCGTCGAACTCCTGCGGGGTAAAGACCGTGCCGGCGCCGCTGCCGCCCAACGTAAAACTGGGACGGACAAAAATCGGGTAACGGCCGATCAGCTCGCGTGCGATTCGGTGCGCCTCCTCCAGACTGCGGGCGACACCGCTGCGCGGGGACTCCAGCCCGTAGGCGGTCATGGCGTTTTTGAACAGCTCGCGATCTTCTGCCACCTGTATGGCACGCAGATTGGCGCCGATCAGCTCGACCCCGTAGCGGGCCAGGATTCCCTGCTCGGCCAATGCCACGCCCAGGTTGAGGCCGGTCTGCCCTCCCACCGTCGGCAGCAGCGCGTCGGGCCGTTCGCAGGCGATGATCTTCTCCAGCACCTCGACGGTCAACGGCTCGACATAGGACACGCTCCCCCACTCTTTTTTGCTGCCCGGCAGGCCCATTGCACTCCGGCTTTTGGAGCAGTATCGCACAAGATCGCACTTTCGTGCCATCCAAGAGAGGCGAGTTGGCAGGTATAAGGGGCAGGTCAGTTTTGGCATTCGGATCCTGAAATGCACTGGAGAGGGTTGACGAAAGGGGTCAGCCAGCAAAAAGCCGCTCCAGATCCAGATCGGCCAGCACAGGACGGTGGTCGGAAACGCCGTCGGCGGCAGCCCAGATCGTGCAGCCAGTCGCAGCGGGGAGCAAGGCAGGGCTGGCAAACAGATAATCGATGCGGGCAGGCTCGTCGCCGGCAAGGAAGGTAGCAGCTCCGGGGCTGCCAAAATGCCGGTAGAGATCGACGTATCCTGCTTTTTCCATGGCATCTATTGCCTGGAATGCTCTGTCACCGGGGGAAGGAGGCTCTGCTGCATCCCAGCGGCTGACCGCATTGAAATCTCCCATCACCAGGTGAGGACGATGGCGGTCGCGCGCCAGCCAGGTGCGCGCCACGCGCAGCTGCACCCAGCGCGCAGCTGCATCCGTGTGGTCGAGGTGGGTTACATAGACAGTCAACGTCTGGCCATTGGGCAGCAGGATGCGCCCTTCGAGCAGCCCGCGCGACTCGAGGCGGGCCAGCAGCCCTTCTTTGTCTTCTTCCTTGGCAGTAAGATGGTGGGCCGAACTCGCAAGGATCGGCCAGCGGCTGAGCAGGGCATTGCCGTACGCCGTGGCGGGCATGTTGTGCTCGGCGGGCCAGCGCAGACACGGGCCAAAGACAAAATACATCCCCAGTCGGGCTGCCAGGGCCTCCAGGGCTGGGCCAGCGGCGCCGGGCACGACCCGGGGATAAAAAACCTCGTTCAGCCCGACCACACTGGCGTCGAGCGTCTCCAGCACATCGCCGATCGCGGCCCAGTTGGATTCACCACCTGCTGTGCGCCAGCCATGGATGTTGTAGGTGACGATACGCATGGTTGCAGTGTAACACGGGCGGGTTTGCGTCTGCAATCTCTCTGGGGCACTTTGGGGAGGCAGTTGTCGGTTGTGTGCCCGCTTGACAAAGGCATTGTCTGGCCGTATACTAACAGAAATTTCTAACTTCTGATTTCTAATTTCTGATTTCACTTTCCAGAAAGAGTCGTTTGTCCCTGTGACACCAGCATCATCTATCACACCGATCGCCCGGCTGAGCATCCGCGAAGATGTCTATGCCTTGCTGCGCAGCGGGATTTTGAACCACGTCTACCCGCCCGGTCACCGGCTCGACCTTGACGAACTGGAACAACAGCTTCAGGTCAGCCGCACGCCGCTCAAAGAAGCGCTGCACAAGCTGGAAAGCGAAGGGCTGGTCCAGATCCTGCCGCGACGCGGAACATTTGTCTCCGAGATCGACCCCAAAAATATCGTGGAAAGTTACGACGTGCGTCTTGCACTCGAGCTGTTTATCGCCCCGCTGGTCGTCCAGAAGATCGAATCCGCCGCAATCGCCCAGCTGCACGCTACCCGCCAGCAGATGCGCGACCTGCTGGCAGGCAGCGAGCCCGACGACACGATCGAACGCTACATCTCTCTCGACCAAATGTTCCACGTGCAGATCGTGCAGGTCAGCGGCAACGACCGCCTGATTGAAATCTACCGCACGATCGGTGGGCCGCTGCAGATGGCGCGTCTCTACCAAAAATTCGACCGCGAGGTTTATCTGCGCTACACCGAGCCCGAACACGACGCCATCTTGCAGGCGCTCGAAGC
>JAPLGY010000006.1 GCA_026389955.1 Caldilinea sp.
ACCTCTCCTCCACTTCATGTCTGTAGCATACCACGAAGGTACCTCGCGCAGCCAAACTCGTTGTGAAAACGAGCCCTGGCGTTTGATGGCACTGGGCGGTTTGCAGTAAGATAAGGCATGCCTTTTCCAAAACAACGCCGAATTCTCCAAAGCCGCGCCGGGGTCTACCTGGAAGAAATCATCGGTCTGCAAGCCTGGGATGGGCATCCAATGCTCATGGCAGCGGCGCACCGCCACAACGAGCTCGAGCTGAACATGGTGGCACAAGGTACGGTGGTGTACTTTTTTGGCGGGCGCCGGGTGACTTTGCCAGCCAATTCACTCATGCTCTTTTGGGCCATCGCGCCCCACCAGCTCGTCGATGCCCCCCCCGACACCTTCATGTATTGGCTCACCCTCCCCCTCTCCTGGTTTCTCCATCTGAACTGGCCCGAACCCTTCCGCAGAGCAGTGCTCAACAGCGAGCTGATCATCGACCCGACCGCCAGCCCAGAGGACAGACAACGCTTTGTCCAGTGGCAGGCCGACCTGACACGCAACCAACCGGAAGATCGTGAGGTCATGCTGCTGGAGGTAGAAGCGCGCCTGAAACGGCTTGTGGCCCGGCTCGATCTGACACAGAAGCCCCTGGCCCCTGCTACCTCCCCCCATCAGGCGAGCCATGTGGAGAAAATTGCTGAATTTCTTGCCAAACATTACCTGGAACCGCTCAAAATCCCAGAGATCGCCGCCCAAGTCAACCTCCACCCCCACTACGCCATGGAAATCTTTCAAAAAACTTTTGGGGTGACCTTGATCGACTACTTGAACACGCTGCGTGTGGCCCATGCCCAACAGCTGCTGGTCACCACCGACCAGCAGATACTGGACATTGCGCTCGAATCTGGTTTCGGATCGGCCAGTCAGTTTTATACACACTTCAACCGCTTGTGTGGCATTTCTCCCAAAGCCTACCGGGCCTCGCTGCAATAGCGGCTGGGCTGGCACTTATTGCCAGAAACAGGTTGGTTTTGTGGGCTGAACCCTGCCCACATTGGAAAGCAGACGGCTTCATACTGTCGCCGACCTGTGGCATACTGGTGGGCAGAGACTGAGAAGCTACAGCCTTGGTGGAGCATCATCGGCGATGTACAGACAACGCAGCAACTCGAACGCAGCACCCGCGGTGCCTGTCACCGACCGTCCCCCCCTCGCGTCCTCCTACAGCCGCTGGTTGGTCGGCGCTGCCGTTCTCTGGTTTGTTTTGCTCTTCCTGCTGCTCGTCGGTCTGGCGATGCGCCGTCACTTCAACCACGACGAGCACCAGTTTGTCGCCAGCGCAGCTGTAATTGCCCACTACGGGCTGCTCCCCTATCGCGATTTCCCCTATTTTCATGTCCCCAATTTGAGTTTTCTCTACGCGCTGGTCTTCCAGTTCACAGATTTTTTGCTGCTCGGCGCACGCATGGTCTCGTCGGTCAGCAGCTGGCTGTTGATGGTGCTGCTCTGTACCGCTGCGCTGCGCTGGCTGCACAATCTGCGCCCCAACGAACGGCTGGGGGTGGGACTGCTGCTCACGCTGCTGCTTACCCATATCCCGAGCTTCCGGCACGCCAGCGGTGCAGCGTGGAACCACGATGTGCCAATTTTGCTGACCCTCCTGGCCAGCACGCTGCAGGTGGCCTGGCTGCGCCGAACGACCCACCCAGCCTTCTGGCTGCTGCCGATCGGCTGGCTGGCTGGCAGCGCTGCCGGCATCCGCTCTTCGTATCTGCTGACCCTGCCAGTGTTCGCGCTGGCCCTGTTTTTGGGGCTGAGCTGGCGCCAACGACAGTTCTGGTTTTCTCTGGCCTGGCTGGGAATCGGGTCGCTGGTTGCGGTGCTGCCCGTCCTCTACACCTTCTGGCAGGCGCCCGCCGAATTTTTGTTCGGCAACTGGAGCTACGCCGCTTTGAACACCGCCTACTATGCCAGCATGGGTTCCACTGCACCGATGTCCATCGGGCACAAAGGGGTACAGACTCTGCTTTACCTCCTGGAGCCGGGCAATCTGCTGGTTGCTCTTCTGGCCGGTGCTGCGCTGGCGCGCCTGCACTTCCAGCAGGATACCCGGTCCCATCCTGAACTGGTCTTTCTGTTGTTGCTGTTGGTCAGCCTGCTGGCCGGCGCCTTTGCCCCGACGCCGCTCCAGCCCCAGTACATTTATGCACTCTTTCCGACCCTGGCTCTGCTCTTGCTGGCTGCGCTGGCACGCACCGCCCAGCCTCGCTTCAGCTTGCGGGCCATTGGGGCAGCCGGACTCGTCACGGTTTTGCTGGTACTCCCACGCAATGCCGAAGGCCTGGCGATTCTGTTCGAGCCAGCCGAATGGCTTCCGCTCAAAGTCCACGCTCGCGGCGAATATCTGGCGTCACTGGCAGGCCAGGAACCGGTCGTCACCCTGGCCCCCACCTATGTTTTGGAAGGAAAAAGACCGATCGACCCGGCTTTTGTCACGGGCCCTTTCGGCTGGCGTGTAGCTCCCCTCCTGGATCCTGCCGAACGGGCCCGGTTTGGGCTCAAAGGAGCCGAAGAGCTGGCTGCCCGTCCCGGAACAGCGCTTCCCCGGGCAATCCTCACCGGTATCCACGACAACGACGCCGAAAGCGAGCAGGCGCTGCTGGACTATGCTGCGGCACAAGGCTATGCGCCGATGGCGTTTCCCGGCCAGGGCACCCTCTGGCTGTTGCCCAAGGCGGCCTGGGGCGAAACGATCGTCCTGGCAGCTGCGTTGCTGCCCCAGCAGGCGCTGATCCCCGGACAACCGTTCCTCACAACCTTTTATCTTCAGGCACGCCAGCCCATCCAAGAAGATCTGAATGTCCTGGTCCGTCTGGTGGCGCCCGATGGGTCGGATCTGTTGCGCAGCGAAGGCTGGCCGTGGGGACGTCCGACCCACAGCTGGGTCCCTGGCGAAATCTGGCCCGACGGGCATCGTTGGTCGCTCCCGCTCGATGCCCGGCCCGGCCCCTATCGAGTCGAGGTCAGTTTCTATTCTCCTGCTACCCTCGAACTGCTGGACACGCCGGTCACAGCCGGCTATTTGATCGTGGCGGATGAACCGTCTGAAGCGACGGCGGCCCAAAAGCCATTGGCTGTCTTTGCCCAGGGGATTGTCTTGACTGGGCTGGAGCTCCCCGCCGGGCACTGGACACCCGGCCAGACTGTACCGGTGCAGCTTTCCTGGCAGGCAACTTCTCCACGCCGTGGACGCTACACCACCTTTGTCCATCTGGTCGGGGCGGCTGGGCTGGTGGCCCAGCACGACCAGGAACCCTTCGGCGGGTTTTACCCAACCTCTGACTGGCTGACCGGGATCTCGGTCACCGACCGCTCCCCGCTGGCCCTGCCCGCTGACCTGCCACCGGGCGAATATCAACTCTGGGTCGGGCTGTACGATTCCAACACCGGCCAGCGGCTGGCCCAGCTCCAAG
This sequence comes from Caldilinea sp., assembly GCA_026389955.1. The sequence continues at coordinate 3,453 of JAPLGY010000006.1, forward strand.
ACGGCGGCGGCGATGCGTTTGCAGCCGCCACCGTTCAGGTTCGCTGAACAGCCCGCTCCTTGCCAATGCATCGCCCCGCCCGCCACAGGCGGCGGGCGCTCACCGCCCACTATCTGCTCCATGCCGTTGACAGCGACCGTGTAGCCGGCCAGCAGGCCGATGTGTTTTAGCTTCGCACTGCGGTCGAGAGGAACGGCAAAGAGCAACGCAATCACATGGGCGCCGAGCAGCAGCGGCAGCAGCAAGGTGCTTTTGTGCCCGATTGCGACCAGACCGAGCAACACCGCTGCGCCGATCGTGTAGCACCGTATGGCGTCGTTGTCGTGAAGATGCGAGTGACGTACCAGAAGAGCCAGGGCAGCAGCGCCTGCGCCTCAGTAAAGAAGTAATGTCATTATGTGGACGGTGTCAGCTTACATGAAGACAACTTCCCTCATCTAGCGCACAATCTCCACCGAGCGGAGAAAGATTTGCTGATTAGGTTGTGAAACACCCGATGAATCAAATGCCGGCAGTCGCGTTCCGGGAGCATCCGGGGCGTAGAAACCAGCCGAGAGCAAATAAGTTCCTGGTTCTGCATTTGGATCAAGCATCAACTTGACACGATCCACAATCACCTCCCCTGGTATCCACGAAGAAGTTGGATTGCCGCCTTCTTGCGGTTGTGAATCGGACTGAGCCGCCATACCAAGTCCGTCAGCGAAAAGGTGTGCGAATCGAGTATAGCCTATGCGGGTCAGTTGCTTGCTGCGATAGTACAGTGTCAAGTCAATGGTGTCGCCGGGACGGAATTCAGCCCGTTCGGGGACAATGTCAAATCCGATAAGCGTTGCAATCTCCGCAAATTGAGCGTTGACGGCATTGGCTGGTGCAACATGTTTGTTATTTACGACCTTTATCGGGATCAGGTCAATTGCGTCTCCGATTTCGATCCCATCCTTTGTCGTAATCGTCATGCGGTTCATGGACTCATACTTGTATAGACCGATACGCGGAAAGTAAAGTCCACCAGGAGCGTTATCAGGTATTCTTAGCCGATACGTGTCGCTGGCAGCGCGATAAATGTTCCAACGATTCGGTGGATTCAAAAGGCTACCTGGCATGCGATCCTTTGCAGTAAGCACTTCTCTTTCTGTATCAACCAAGTGCAAAAAACTGTGCAGATTCATCGTTATGTTGCGATCAGTGCGCCAGTAAAGGGTGATTTCCACTGTATCTCCAGGGTTGGCTGCAAGGTAGTTGCGACTATCCATAAGCTCAGAGTGAGTAAACCACTGACCGCTGCCTACCCGAATTCGGTATCCATCGAGAAGCACTGGCTTGTCATCGCTTTCGAATTTGAACTCAATTTCCATGTTCGGCAGCTCACTTCCGGTATCTGTTGGAAGATGGACCAGACCGATCAATAACGATGGATCGCCGGATGTCTGATTGTCGCCCTTGCGCATCTGAAGCCGAAGTTGATAATTCCCTGGATGGATACCGTTCGGCAGAATTAGTCGCTGTGCATCCAAAACAACTGCAGTAGGAGCCCACTGACGAGAAGATAGTGTGTTGTAGTAAGGTTTGCCGTCAGCAACCGTATAGATTACACCTTCATTATCTACTAATTCCCATCGCATTAGTACATCTGGAGCCAATTTACCTGTACGCCAGTAAGGATAAACATAAAGCGAATCTCCTTCTATCAACTTCGTCTGATATCCCAGCAAATCCACGTTCCATTCATCTGGCACGGCCTCAACTGGATATTGAACTTGTCGAGCAGTTGGCGCTTCGAGCATTATCACGACAAGTCCTAGCCCAGCAGACAACACAAACACGACAAACCAGGTGCGACCGTGTGCCCAACGCCACAGGATCAATCCAAAGGCGAATGACGAAAACACTGTCAGCCATAATGATGCGTGGTGAATAGACGTTCCACTCCAGAGCAATCGAATCTGATGTACACCCGGTGGCATGTCAAACGCAAGCAAGCCTGATTTTGTTGGATAAGTCTCCAGGCGGTCTCCACTGTCGATTGTTACTTGCCAACCAGGGAAAAAGAACTGCTGTAGAACGAGGGTTGCAGTTGTGATGACTGTGCTTTCAAGTTCAAGTTGTAGGGGCGATGCCTTATTGAGCGTCAAGTCCATCATTCCATCTGCATCTACTGGTGAGATGGTTTCATCTAGCGTGCTTAGCGCACCTGCCCACCTTGGCATAAACTCGTTGTGCCAACCACCCCCCAATGCCTGTCGATTTTGCTCAAATGCAGCAATATTGTCAGACGTTGCTTCGATATCCGCAAAAGGCACAATTGTCCAAAGTGGGGACAAAACCAGCCGATTGCTGAGAATCAACAAGCTGACAACCGTGAAGGCTGCTATGAAGCGATATACAGGCGCTCCTAGGCGAGCTACAATGGCGCCAGACAATACTGCAAATGAGAATCCTACTAATGATAAAAGTCGCCACGGAAACTGTATTGCTTGTGTGATATTCTGAGACTCCCAGATTAGGGATACAATAGGTGTCATCAATATGATCGACAGCATGCTGACAGCAATCCACATCCACCAGTCAACGCGTCGATGTTTTGCGAGGATTGCGCCTAAAAGCGCAACGATTAGTTGAATGATGCCGATGCGATGGGGTACTGCTTCGCCGTACCGAAAAGGAATGTGTGGATTAATTGCAGTATCCCAGTTGATTTGATGCACTGCCAAACCTTCTGCAAGAGGAATTGGCGACTGTAGTAGCGGATATTGGATGAGCATCGGCATCCAAAAGAATGCACTCAAGCCAGTCGCAGCCAACACGCTTACCGTAAGCCATATTGTAACGATATGGCGATAGCGACCTTGGCTCCGTTCATGCCAAAGTAGCAAAACGCTGTAGAAAACCAATATGGGTGGGAAGATCAAAAGCGAAAGATTATGTGTCAGCGCCAGACCAGCCAGCGAAAGAACGAGCAGTGGGGAATAAGGCAGGGGGCGTCCGGTTATTATCAGTCGCCGAATACCAAATATTATCCATGGAAATAGTGCCTGTGCACCAACCTCGGGATAAGCACCGCGGATATAAATATTGGTCATGAAATATGGGGAGTAAATAGAGGCGGTTGCTGCAATCAGGCCAGCGAGATGTGAAGGCAACTCTTTTTCACGCCAGACGTCTCGTCCAAGCATGTACATGCCCCAACCGGCTAAGACCACATAAAGCATGGCGGTGTTTAATATCGCCTGTGGCAGTGACGCTCCCAGCCAATGGAGAAATTCAACCACATAATAAAACAAGGGTGCGTAATAATTGAAAACTGGATATCCAAATCCTAAGTATAATTCTGATAGCCATCGAGGATAGAAAATTCCCTCACGAAAATACTCGTTGAGCAAGATAGCACGAATTAAGTGGAGAATCCCGTCATGGGTTGTAGGAAAACCGTCCTGCCGTAGCCGTTCTGTGGCAGGAATTGCGAGACATGCGATCACCGCAAAGGATATGATTGTACCCCACCATGGCGATGGAGTCTCTTGCGTGTTCAGAATCTTGGCATGAACCGATGGACATTCCACCGGCAAACGCAACTGAATGGTGTGTTTTGTCTGATTCATGACTCATCTTCGATAATCATGTCTGCAAGCAGTGCGCTGTTTATAGTTGGCCCCGAAAACTAGTACACGTCGGCCCAGATAAATCCACGAATTCATGTGACGCAATCCGGCGGATTGTGGACTGCACACTCGAGCAGAGTGCGTCACCATATCAACGAGTTGTTTGCGACGACGTCTACTAGACTATGCGCTTAAGTGAGAAGGTATACTCAGAGAAGCACAGGGGAGGTCATGGGAAATGGGCAAGCAACGACGACAGTACACAGAAGACTTCAAGTTTCAGGTCGCCTTGGAAGCGACACACGGGACCAAGACCGTGAGCCAGATCGCCAGCGAGTACAGCGTGCACCCCACCCAAGGGGGGGACTGGAAGCACCAACTGCTGGACGACGGGCCGAAGGTATTCGCCGAACGGCCAAATCGGCAAGCACGGGATGCAGTGAAGACGGAAACCAAATTGTACGAGCAGATTGGTCGGCTGAAAATGGAGCCGGAGTGGCTGAAAAAAGCT
>JAPLGY010000527.1 GCA_026389955.1 Caldilinea sp.
TCAGCGCATTGGCGGGGTCGACCTGAAAACCGATCGAAAAGTTTCCGTTGCCGGTCGGCAGGGAAAACAGCTCCCCATACAGAGGGTGCTCCCCAAAGTGGGGCGTTGTAAAGACAGCCAGTGCGATCGGCCAGCCTAAAACAAAGCTGACCAGGACTCCCCCGATCGCGGTCAGAGCGCTCACTGTTTTGTTGCGGTTCAAAAACAAGATGATCGCCACAAACGCAAGAAAGGGTGGCACCGGCAGCAGCCAGGCGAGATTCAGAAATCCTTGCATTGCTTACCCTCGTTTTTTTGTACGCCCCGTCAAGAAATAAAAGGTGAACGGGGCGGTCATTTCAGCCAATCAAACCGCAGACTGCCGCCACCGCCAACTGCGAATCAGATTTCCTGCCCCATAGCCGAGCAGTGCTCCGACCAACATCAGCCCCAAAAATACCAGGTCGTTGGAAACCCCGATCCTCCCACCGAGCGCCACAGCCAGTGAAGCGCCCAAGATGGCCATGAGCAACAAAAAGGTCTGTTCTGCTTTCTGTGCCTTGGCCGTCTGCAAAAGCTTGGCGGCGTCCCGGTATTCTGGTTTGTGTTTGACAATTTCTTTGAGCAGATGCACAGCCCCTGTGTAGTTGCCTTGCTGCATTTTTTCCTGTGCCAGGTTGTACAAAAATTCGCACTGTTCTTCCAGGGTACCTGTCAATTTCTGCTTCGGCATGGTATGTTCTACGGTTCCCAGTCGAATGAACTTGCTCAGCCTTTGAGAAGATTCAGATCGTCGAGGTTGACGGTTCGTCGGTTTCGATAGACCGAGATTACCAGCGCCAACCCCACAGCGACCTCTGCTGCGGCGACAGCGATGACAAAGAGGGCAAAAATCTGGCCATCCAGATTTTGCATCGGAGCCACCCCGTACCGCCAGAACGCCACCAGGTTGATGTTGGCGGCGTTGAGCATCAACTCGATGCCCATCAACACAGCGATCGCGTTGCGTCGGCCCAGCACAGCATACAAGCCACAACAGAACACAAACGCTGCAACAATCAGATACCAGCTGAGAGGAACCATCTCCATTGCCCCTTTTGACGATTGTTTCTTTTGACGACTGTCCCTTGTCGCCTTCGATCTTTGTACTTTCTTGTCCAGATCACGGCCGCAAAGTTACTTGCGGTCGCGCGCCAGCACGATGGCGCCAGCCAAGGCGACCAGCAGCAACATGGCCAGCAGTTGGAAGGGCACGACATACTCGTTGACAAAGGCACGGCCAAGTCCGGCGATGATGGCCTCCCCGTCCCCGATCGCCTCCCCGGCCTGGGGCCAAGGGATTGTGGAGACCAATGCCCACAGCACGACGAAGGCCAACAGTGTGATCATCGCGGCAGTGCCGGACTGTCGGTTGCGGGGCGATGTCGTCCCAAACATCATACCGCGCGTCAACATGATGGCAAAGGTGATCAACGTCGAGATCGCCCCGACATAGACCAGCACCTGGCTGACCCCGATGAATTCGGCTTCCGCCACCAGATAGATGCCGGCTGCGCCAAAGAAAGCGGCGACCAGTCCCAGTGCGCTGTGGAACAGGTTGCGTGCCAGTACCACGGTCAAGGCGCCCAAAATCATCAGCCCTGCAATCAGGATAAAGATGACCTGTTGGACAGAAGGCAGCGGAAATGGTAGTTCAGGCATGGCAGATCTCCTTCCTTAATCGCCCGATGAAGATTGAACTGGCTGCATGGTCCCGATCAACGACTTCGGCTCGAACGCTCGTTTCGAACGGATCTGTTCGCTCTGGAAGTATTTCCCCATGATGTTGAGGACCGTTGCCACCACTGCAAGGTTTGCTGCCAGCACCAGCAGGTAATTGACCCAGAGGGGCAGTGGCAGTTTCAGGATCACCATCTGTGCGAGAATCAGCGCCAAAATCAGCGGTACCAGCACCTTCCAGGCAAAGCCCATCATCTGGTCGATGCGGACGCGCGGGAAGGTCCCTTTGATCCACTGGATCACGACGTAGACCAGGAAGGTTTTGGCCAGAAAATAAATTGGCCCCAGCAGCGGAATCTGACCTGCAAACGGGCCTTGCCAGCCGCCCAGGAACAAGGTGACGGCAATGGCCCCCAAAAAGAAGCTGTTCAAAAATTGGGCCAGAAAGAACATAGCAAATTTCATGCCCGAGTATTCGATATGGAAGCCGGCGATCAGCTCCGACTCGGCTTCGAGCAGGTCGAAAGGCGTCTGTTCGGCCTCGGCCAGCGCTGCAATGAAGTAAATCAGGAAGGCACCCGGCAGCAAAAAGACAAACCAGCCTATCCCGAGGTTGATCGGGCCCAGGAAGAACGACTGTGCCTGGACCAGCCCCTGCATGCTCATGGTGCCGATCAGGAGCACAGGGGCCAGCATGGCCAGCACCATCGGGATTTCGTAGCTGAGCAGCTGTGCCACCACTCGAAAGCCGGCCAGCAGCGCGTACTTGTTGTTGCTGCCCCAGCCGGCCATCAACGCCGCCATAATGCCGAGCGACCCGAGCGCCACCAGATAGAGGACGCCGATGTTGAGGTCGGTACCGATCAGCCCAGCCCCGATGGGCAGCACGGCCAGCGCCATCAGCACCCCCATCACCGACAGGACTGGCGCCAGAAGATAGGAGGGGGTATCGGCTGTCGTCGGCTTGATATCCTCTTTGGACAAGAGTTTTACAGCGTCGGCGACAGTCTGGAAAAGCCCGAATGGGCCCAGCCGGTTGGGCCCGATCCGATCCTGGATGCGGCTGACCACCTTGCGCGTGATCCAGATCAGCAACAATGCCAACACCAGTGCTGCATTGGCCAGCACGAAGGCCCCCACGAAAAAGGTGATGCCTTCTACCAACCAACTCAGCTCCCGGGGTGCCCCCAGGTCGTATTGGAGCTGAATAAGTGCGTCACTCCAGTTCATCCTCAACCCTCCATCTGTTTCGACCGGATTCGCCAGCGCGTCACTCCCATTCGAGAGCACCTTTGCGCCATTCAAGGAAGAGACCCAGAATCAGAATCAATACAAAGGTGATCGCTGCGGTCACCGAGAAAAACGAAAGCCCCTGATAGGCGACGGCGATCGGAAACAGAAAAATGACTTCGACGTCGAAGATCAAGAAAATCAGGCCGATCAGGTAATACTGGGCGCGAAATTGTACCCAGGTGTCCCCAAAGGTTTCGACACCGCTTTCGTAGGTCTCATTCTTGATCGGGTCTGGACGCCGTGGTCCCAGAAAATGGCCCAACACAATCGCAGCCACAGGAATAATGACAGCAATTGCGCTGAGAACCAGTACAAAACCCCATTGGCTGAGCATGGTTGTACTCCCGTTGCATCCTCAAAAAATAATATGTGCTCTCAAGACCACGGTAACTGAGACAGATTGGCTGTCAGCACTGAATCTTCTACCAACCATTGACTTCTGAGCGGAATCGTGATTGTGTAGAATATAACAAACAGCTAAGATGGTAGCATAAGGTGGAAGGGATCGAGAAAATCCTGGCAACGCCGATACAATTATCAAAATAGACTCGTAGAGAGCTGAGATCCTGTGAATCGTTGGTGGATGCGTGTGCGTCAGTTCTTGCACCAGGATTTGGCGCCTGTTTTCCCTCTGTTTTTGGTGCAATTTTTCAGCGGCGCCTGGCTGCTGCCGCAGTCATCTTTTTTCCCAATCTATCTGGAGGAACGGCTGTACGCTTCCCCCTTTTGGATCGCAGCCGTGGTTGCAGTGGGGCAGGCGTCAGGGTTGGTGGTGGCGTTGTACGGGGGGCGCCTGAGCGACATCTGGGGCAGCAAACGGGTGCTGGTGCTCGGTTTGGCGGGTGGAGCGCTGGTCAGCCTGGTGTTTCTGCTGCGTTTTCCCCCGTTGGTCGTGCTTGTGTGGACGGTGGGGGGGGCTGCTGCCAGCCTGCACACCCTGGGGGGGTCGAGTTATCTGACGCGTGCGGCCGTCCCCCGTCATCTGGGGGTGCTTTCGGCATTTTATGCCTTGAGTCTGACGTTGGGGGGGGCGATAAGCAGCCCGCTGGCCGGCCAGCTGCTGGACAGTGCCGGTTTTGCTGTCTATGGCCTGACCGGGATGATCCTAGTCGCTCTGACCACCCTTTGGACGCTGCGTTTTCTCTCGCCGCAACAACCCAGCCAGGACAGCAGCCACCCCAGCCAGATGCCGACGCGCCTCCTGGCGCACCGCCCTGTCGTGCAGCTGTTGATGGGGCTGCGTTTTTTGCCGACCCTCTACTACGGCATGGCCAGCGTCTTGGTTCCGCTGCTGATCAACGACCTGGCGGGCAACAAGACGACGGTCGCTCTGTACAGCACGGCCAGCCTGGTGGTGGCCTCGGCGGCCCAGCTGTGGGTGGGGCGGGCGGCAGACCGCTACGGCTATCGCCGGCCGACGCTGATCAGCTACAGTGTGCTGATCCTGGCGGCATTGGGGCTGGCGCTTTTTGCCCAGGAGCTGTGGGGGGTTTTTCTCTTCGGGGTGGTGGGCATTGCTGCGGCCTGGGCGTTGGCCGCTCTGCTTTTTGTGCTGGTCGCCGACGGCGTGTCGCAGTCGGAGCATGGCCGGACGTTTGGCCTGTTGCATGCCACCTGGAGCATCGCCATGATCAGCGGCTCCTTGCTGGGGGGGATGCTGCTCCAGGTCGCACCAGGTCTGCCTTTCCTGGTGGTTGCTCTCTTCAACCTGGTTTCCATTGTGCTGTCGTTGGCATTTTTTGCCCGGATCGAGCGCGGGGAAGGCGCGAACCTGCGGCTGGCGGGCAGAACCCCCTGAAGGCCCCTCAGGGGGTTCTGTCTACGTTCAGGCTGGGATCGCTGGCGTGTCGATCAGCGCCACCGCAGCGTCGACCTCGGCCTGTGTCAGTTCATGTTTTTGCAGATGTCCGGAGAAATAGGCCTCGTAGGCGGCCATGTCGAAATTGCCGTGGCCACAGAGGTTGAAGAGGATTGTCTTGGACACCCCCTCTTCTTTGGCGATCTGCGCCTCGCGAATCGTCTGGGCGACGGCATGGTTGGCTTCTGGGGCTGGGATGATGCCTTCTGCCTTGGCAAAAAGGATGCCCGCCTCGAAGGTTTCCAGCTGGTCGGCGGCCACCGCCTCGATAATCCCATCCCGGAGCAGCTGGCTGACGAGCACGCCTGCGCCGTGGTAGCGCAGCCCTCCTGCGTGGATCTTGGCCGGCACAAAGGTGTGGCCGAGGGTGTACATGGGCAGCAGCGGTGTCATTCCCACGGTGTCGCCAAAATCGTAGCGGAAGACCCCGCGCGTCAGCTTGGGACAGGAGGCTGGCTCGACAGCGATGGCGCGCAGCTTCTTGCCGTCGACCAGTTTGTGGCGGAGAAAGGGGAAGGAGAGGCCAGCAAAGTTGGAGCCGCCGCCGAAGGGGGCAATCACGATGTCGGGGAAATCGCCGGCGATCTCCATCTGTCGGAGCGCCTCCTGGCCCACCACCGTCTGGTGGAGCAGCACATGGTTGAGCACGCTGCCCAATGCGTACTTGGTCTCCTCTTGGGTGGCTGCCACCTCCACCGCTTCGGAGATGGCGATGCCCAGGCTGCCAGGAGAGTCAGGATCCTGAGCCAGAATCTGGCGGCCAGCATGGGTGCGTTCCGAAGGGGAAGCGTAGACGGTAGCCCCCCAGGTATTCATGGCCAGTTTTCGGTAAGGCTTCTGGTCATAGGAGATCCGGACCATGTAGATTTCACACTGAAGGCCAAAAAGGTTGCAGGCGAAGGCCAGCGCGCTGCCCCACTGGCCCGCACCGGTCTCGGTGGTGATCCGTTTGACCCCCTCTTTCATGTTGTAGTAGGCCTGCGGCACAGCCGTGTTGGGCTTGTGCGAGCCTGCCGGGCTGACCCCTTCGTACTTGTAGTAGATCTTGGCGGGCGTGTCGAGCATTTTTTCCAGCCGATGGGCGCGGAAGAGGGGGGTCGGACGCCAGATTTTGTAGATCTCGCGCACTTCCTCTGGAATTTCCACCCAAGGGTCGCTGCTCACTTCCTGCTTGATCAGCTCCATGGGAAAGAGCGGGGCAAGTGCCTCAGGTCCAATCGGCTGGTGGGTGCCCGGATGCAGCGGCGGCAGCGGCTTGTTGGGCATGTCTGCCGCAATGTTGTACCATTTTTCAGGAATATCCCGTTCAGAAAGAACAAATTTGGTCTGCTGGCTCATCGGTACTTCCTCCGGATAAAGATGTCAGATGGTGGAAAGATGTTTTTGGATTGTACACAGAGATGCCCAGAATGCCAAGCCCCATAGCAAGGGGGGGCTTGGTCCGCTCGGTTCAGATCAGCAGTGGGATGGTGGTGTAGTTATGGGGCACGAACAGGCTGCCTTCGGTGATTCCCTGCGGGGTGATCTGCTGCAGCTGCTTTTTGAGTTCTGGGGGGGGCAGCTGGCCATCGAGCGCTTTGCGGAAAAGCAGGGCGATCTGCTCGACCTGAGCGGCCTCTTCGTGGACGAATTCGAGCCGATACTGGTGGATGCCGGCAGCACGCCAGCTCTCCAGATGGGGGCTGGCGTCCTGTGCTTCGGCGCCAAAGACGGTGTTGCGACAGCCAACATCCGCCAGAACTGGGTGGACGCGTCCGGCACTGTCGCGCAGCGCCACTTTGGTCTGTTCGCAAGGACGGCCGCAGTCTTTGTAGCTGGTGCCCTTGGACAGAAAGCGGCAGAAGACGCAGGGCTCGGTGTGGAAGACAGGCAGGTGCTGGTAGGCGATCACCTCCAACTTTTCGGGTCCGATACAGCGCGCCAGGTCGGCGATCTGCGCAGCGTTGAGGTCGTGGGTGGGTGTGATTCGCTGCACGCCCAGCGCCAGGAAGGTGTGTGCGCTCAGCGCATTGGCGGCATTGAGGCTGAAGTCCCCAGTCAGGGCGGGTGGCTGGGGGGTGGCAGCCAAGGTGTGCAGCAGGCCGGCCGAGCGCACCAGAAGGGGGCAGTCCAGGCGCAGCAAAAACTGGACAACCCGTTCTTCGTCTGGTTTCAGGATGCGCGGGCTGGCGACGCGCACGGCCAGCCCGGCCGCAAGCACGCGTTCGACCGAGCCGCGCAGCCCGTACAGTTCGAGGTAGTCCAGGGTGATGCTGCTGGGGCGGACGCGCAGCGCTGCCTCCAGCTGAGCCGGGGTGCGCACCAGCAGGTGCAGCTGGGCTGGGGAGGGCTGGGCAGGGGGGAGCTGGACTGGCGGCAGGAGCGCCTGCAGCGCCGGCAGCGGTTCCTGGACCAAGAGAATTCGCTCGGTCTGTGCCTGCTGCAGCTGGGCCACTGCCTGGCGGCGCAGTTGGTTGAGCAGCGCGACAGGGACGAAGGGCTGGCCTTCGATCTGGGCGCTCACGTCGCCCAAGGTGTACGGTGTGCCACCCAGTCGGCCCAGCTGTTGGCGCAGGGAAGGGAGATCGAGGGCCCGCTGGAGGGCGCTGGCCAGTGGTTCGGGAGAGGTGACGGTGACCCGGCGTGCAGGCTCTGCGGCCAGCCACCAGGTGAGTGTGAGGGGCGCTCCGGTAACGGCCCGCACGGCCACGTGGACCGGCTGGGTGCGCAGGGGCACGTGGGCTGCGGTGTAGGGGCGCACCAGACGGTCGATGTCTGGGTCGTGTGAACGCCAGAGCAGGTCGCCGGGACGGATGCGCGCGAAGTTCACAGCGCCGTTGCCAAAGGTCAGCTCGATCAGATGGCCGCGCACCGGTTGGACATGGTAGACCCGGCCGCCTTCTTCGGGCTGCTCGGGGCTGCGCCAGTCAGCTGCGTCGAAGACAACCCCGTCGCCGGCTTTGAGGGGGCTCTGTGCCGCCGGTTTGGGCGTCGGTTTGACCCAAACCCGGTCCGCCAGTACCCGTTCTACCCGTCCCATCAGCACCCCGCGGTGCCGCGGGGTGCGGCCGGTGACCACCTGTTGATGGTTGACGCCGCCGATGAAATAAGGGCCCAGCCCGCGCGAGTAGACCTGTTCTAGCTGGAGTTCTTCGGCCGCGCTGACGCCGAGCGGCCGGCCGGCCCAGGCGTCGTCGACCGCCCTGCGATAGGCGGCCGTAGTCAGCGCCACGTAGTCGGCGTCTTTGTAGCGCCCTTCGATTTTGAGGGCATGCACGCCGATCTGGACGATCTCCGGGATCTGGTGCAGGGCATAGAGATCTCCTGGAGAGAGCAGATACCGGGCGTCGCCGAGCGGTTGGTGCTGGTCGTCGACGATCAGCTCATAGGGGAGTCGACAGGCCTGGGCACACTGGCCGCGGTTGGCGCTGCGTCCGCCCCACGCCTCGGAGGAAAAACACTGGCCCGAATAAGAAACGCACAGGGCGCCGTGGACAAAGAGCTCCAGCTCACAGTCGGTGGCTGCACGAATCGCCGCCACGTCAGCCACCGCCAGCTCACGGCCCAGCACCACCCGAGAGACGCCAAAGTGCTGGGCCAGGGCGACCCCTTCGGCGCTGGTGATGCTCATCTGGGTGCTGCCATGCACTGCGGTGCCAGGGGCGATCCGGCGGGCCAGCTGGGCGATTCCGACATCTTGCACGATCACGGCATCGACGCCGGCGGCAGCCACCGCAGCGAGCGTGCGGGCTGCCTCGGTCAGTTCGTGGTCGAAGACCAAGGTGTTAAAGGTGAGATAGCCTTTGACCCCGCGGCTGTGCAGCGTGCGCAGGACGGCGGGCAGTTCGTCGAGCGAAAAGCCGACCTTGGCGCGGGCGGAAAAATGTTTGAGCCCGAAGTAGACGGCGTCGGCACCCGCTTCGACCGCAGCGTGCAGCTGCGGCCAGTACCCGGCTGGGCTCATGATTTCGGGCTTGAAGGGAGCTTTGGTGGAGGCCATCGCACCGTTCCTTTCGTTTGAACAATCCTGTACTCAGGAAGCAGGTTCCCACGTCATGCTCTGGTCGAGCGGAAAGAGAGGGCGGCGCACATGCTGGAAAGGCAACCGCTCGATCGCCTGGTCGACCGCGCCCGGTGTCAACGCCAGCAAGGCGAGCGGAGCGTTGCGTTTGAGGTCTGGCTCCAGATAGCCGATCTTGATGACGACCACTTTGTGTGCCAGCGGCTCCAGCCCCAGCCGTCGCAGATCGGCGACAAAATGATAGGGGCGTCGGCGTTCGGTGACAATCACCTGCACAGCGCCGATAGACAGTACGGCTTCGGTGTTGTCGCTGGGGGCCAGGTGGCGCACCACCCCGCGCACGGGCAGCGGCTGACAGGTGATGGGGTCCAGTTTGCCGCCGAGCGCCACCTCGACGGTAGCGCCGAGGCCGGCCGCCACCATCGTGCGGACGGCCGGCGCGTCTGCAATGCTGGCGACGATCGCTGCGGGGGATCCGTGGCGGAGCAGGGCTGCCAGTGCGACAGTGGTGTCCCCTGCTCCGCCCGCTGTGGGGTTGTCC
>JAPLGY010000143.1 GCA_026389955.1 Caldilinea sp.
AACTCGTTGATATGGTAACACAATCTGCTCAAGTGTGCAGTCCACAATCCGGCGGATTGCGTCACATGAATTCGTGAATGTATCTGGGCCCACGTGTACTACCTCCTTATCCCCCGACTGCCCCCAACTTGAAGTACACCCCCGCGCAAGTTTGCCGCGACGACTAAAATTTTGCCTCCCTTGCCAATTTCTCTCTGTTTCGGTATGATAGATTCGGTTGTTCTTCTCTCGATTATCTGCACTCATACAACGACCCTATTGCAACCAGGAGGCCCCGTCATGCCTAGCACCACTGTAAACCGTCGTTTGACCGGATGGTTTGACGCGCTGCGACTCACCCTTCAACCTGTGGCTCCGCTGCCGGCCCCGGGCAGCACGGTCTACCTCCTCAAGGAGCTCTTCACGACCCTGGAGGGCTCCTGGGAGGCCTCTGCGGAGCGGTATGCGATCCCCCAGTGGGCTAGAGATCTCTACGCCGATCCCGGAGAGATGATGGAGTTGGGGAAGCGCAGCCATCTGTATGCCGCCGTGGTCGATTCCTCTGGCCGGCGCATTCCTGGGCAGACGATCCGCTTTACCAACCGCTATAACCCTGCTGCGACAGATGAGCGGGTGACCGGAGAACGGACGGGGTGGGTCTCCTACACGTTGTTTCCCAGCAGTGTCTACGATGCAGCCGGCGGCCAGCAGGGCCCCTGGGTCTGGGGGCCCGCCGGTCTGGCCGAGACGGTGTATGGGGGCGGGCTGCCCGCCGATGGACAGGGCCTTTCAATTTTTGCGGTCTGGCAGCAGACTGTGGCCGAGGGAGAACCGCCTGCGCCAGAACCGCCTGCGCCGGAACCGCCTGCGCCCGTGATAGAACGGCGGCTGGGAAGTTGGGTTGCGCGTATGAACCTCTCGATCAAAACGATTGCCGAGCGGCCCGACGCTCTGGTACTTGGGCCAGATCGGATCGTCTATGTGATCAAAGATGTGTTCACCACGCGCGACAGCCATTGGGAGCTCTCCAGCAACTACGGTGGGATTGATCAATGGGCGCGCGACGCGTATCTCAAACCGATAGGGGACCCGGAGTATTTCGACGATGCGGGTGCTGACCACCATCTTTTTGCGCTGATTCTGGATCTGCAGGGCAACAAGCTGAAGGGCCACGAACTGCTCTACTGGTCGGATGGGTTTGACAAACTGGGGGACCCGACCTACACCGGCTATGCCCAGGGGCCCGGCGACCATCGTTACCCGGTCACCAAGGACAAGTCTGGCTGGGGCAACGTGGTGATGTTTGGTTCGAGCTATGTGCCGGAGCGGGGGGAGCAGGGGCCCTGGTGTTGGACGCCGCGTGGGCTGGTGGCCGAGGTGATGTGCGGCGGGGGGATGCCGGCGAACCTGCATATTTCGACCTTTGTCGTCTGGCAGGCTGTGCGGGTGCCCGAAACCGTCGTTTCTCCCCAGCTGCCGGGTGGCTACCACAGCTTTTTGCCGTTTGTCATGGGGGGCAGTGCCGCCTTTGCGGCAAGTTCTGAGCCGAAAACAGACGAATAACGAACTGTCGCATTGGAGAGGAGCATGGTGTGAAGGAAACCATTCTGATCGAGAACGGGGCTGTGCTGACGGTAGACGATGCTGGGAGCGTGTACGAACCAGGGTATGTTCTCGTCGAGGGGGATTTGATTGCGGCTGTGGGTGCTGGTGCCGCCCCTGCGGCGATACGTCGTGTTGCCGGGAGCACGATCGACGCCACGCAGATGGCCGTGATGCCGGGGATGGTCAACGCCCACACCCATTTGTTTCAGACCTTTTTGCGCGGGCTGGCCGACGACAAGCCGCTGCTCGAATGGTTGGCGTCGGCGATCTGGCCGGTTGCCCAGGCGCTGACCGAGCAGGAGGCCTATGTTGCTGCCAAGCTGGGGTTGGTTGAAAATCTGCGCGGCGGCGCCACTGCGGTGATCGACCATCAGTACATCCATACCGAGCCGGGCAACGACGACGGTGTCTGCCGGGCTGCCGAGGAGATCGGGGTGCGCTTTTTGCTGGCGCGCGGCTGGACCGACATGGGGTACCATCCTGCCTTTATGGAGACGCCCGACCAGATTTTGGCGGAGATGGAGCGGCTCCACGGTACGTGGCACGGTCGGGCAGAGGGGCGAATCCGGGTAGAGTTTGCGCCGCTGATCCCTTGGGGCTGTTCGGACGCCACGATGCGGCGCACCTATGCGCAGGGCAAGGCCTGGGGTGTCGGTTCGATGATCCACATCGCCGAGACGCGCAAAGAAGTCGAGATGAACCTGGAACTGCGGGGGCTGCGCCATGTCGAATGGCTGGCGCAGCTTGGCACGCTTGGCTCCGACGTACAGCTGGTGCACAGCGTCTGGCTGGACGACCACGAGTTGGATCTTCTGGTCGAACACGGGGGGGTGGTCGTGCACTGTCCGGTCGCCAATATGTATTTGGCGTCTGTCATGGCCCGTGTGCCAGAGATGAGGCGTCGTGGGATTGTGGTTGCGCTGGCGACCGACGGCCCTGGCAGCAACAACAACCAGGACATGCTGGAAGTGCTCAAAATTACTGCGCTTTCGGGCAAAGTCAGCACACTGGATGCCATGGCCCTGCTGCCTGAAGAGGTGATCTGGATGGCCTGTCGGGGGGGGGCGCTTGCTTTTGGTCAGCCGGGGT
>JAPLGY010000167.1 GCA_026389955.1 Caldilinea sp.
GTGCCGCGGCGGTCGAGGATGGTGGCATCTTCTGCCCACAGCTCGGCCAGCAGCGCCAGATCTCCGGCCTGCGCCGCAGCCCGTTCGGCCAGGACCAGCGCGGGCAGGGCTTTGTCGGCTGGCTGATAGGCTGGCGGGTAGGCTGCGGCCAGGGTGGGGAACGGCGGTGGCGTTGGAGAAAGGCTGGCAGGCGCCCGTGTGCAGGCGGCCAGCAAACACAGAGAGAGCCAAAACACTTTGGAATTTCGAGCGATGCGTACTATACTTTGTGCAGTGTAGTGCCAGCATTGGTCAAGTAGAAAGCGGGCGTGTATGAATCCGGTCATCTTTCAGTGGGGTCCTTTCTCGTTGCACTGGTACGGCGTCTTTATTGTCGGCGGGGCTGTGTTGGCTGCGTGGCTGGCAGGCCGGACTGCTGCCAGGGCGGGCTACGATGCCGACCATGTCTGGAACATTCTGGCCTGGGCGTTGATTGTGGGGATTCTCGGCGCGCGCCTTTACCATGTGTTCAGCACACCCGCCAATGGGGTCGGCTTCAACTATTATATGCAAAACCCCCAGGAAATCTTCAACTTTTGGAACGGCGGCTTTCGTGGGCTGGGCATCTACGGGGGGCTGGTCGGTGGGATTCTGGCCATTGCGGTCTATGCCTGGAGCAAGCGGCTGGATGTGTTGATGTGGATCGATTTTATTGCGCCCAATGTGCTGCTCGCCCAGGCTGTTGGCCGGCTCGGCAACTGGGTCAACCAAGAGCTGTATGGGCCTGCCACGGATGTTGCCTGGGCGTTTCACATCAACCCGGCCTTTCCTTGCCAGGACCCCCCGGGGCGGCCGCTGACGGTGCAGCCCTGTGGCACGGGCCATCTGCAGCCGTTCAACCAGGAATCGCTGGACTGGTACGCGCGCAGCGGGTTTCACCCGACCTTTTTTTATGAAGCGCTGTGGAACCTGCTCATGTTTGCGCTGTTGACCCTGTTGTACCGCCGCTACGGAGAGCGGATGCGCAAGGGGGATGCGATTTTGATCTATTTCATCGCCTACCCCTTGGGCCGTTTCTGGGTGGAGCTGTTCCGCCCTGACGCCTGGGTGGTGGGGGCGATGGCGACTGCTCAGTGGATTGCGCTGGGCAGTGTGGTTGTCAGCAGTCTTCTGCTGGTGGTGCGCCACTGGGGCTGGTTCTGGCGCAAAGACCGGGCCGGGTCGATGGCGTACATGCAGGGTCGGGTCTGAGCGCCCAAACCCGACCCTGTTCTGGCCAGGGTCAACAGTTGGTGGCAAGGGCTGTCTGCAGGCGATGGATGCCCTCTTGCAGGGGCTCGGGTTCATAAAAAGCGAAACTCAGGCGAATGAAGTTGCCGAACGCCTTGCGGCTTGAAAAGCGCGAGCCAGGCCGAAAACCGACTTGGCAGCGGGCTGCCTGGGCGAGCAGCGTTTCGCTGTCGAGGCTGTCGGGCAGTTGAACCCAGAAAAAGTAGCCCCCCTCCGGCACGGTGTAGCGGACCTGTTCGCCCAGCTGTTGTTGCAGCGCTGTGTCCAGAGCCACAATCCGTCGGCGATAGACCTGCCGGAGCTGTTCGAGATGTTGCTCCTGCTGACCCTGTTCGAGGAGAAGGGCGACCAGCGCTGAGGTGAAGGGGTTGAGTCCGCCGCCGCTGGCGAGCAGACCGGCGCCGGCCAGCCGCTGCAGGTGAGAGGGGGAGGCCTGTACCCATCCCAGCCGCAGGCCAGGGGCCAGGATCTTGGAAAAGGAGCCGAGCGCCAGCACCTGGCCGCTGGCTGTGGCGGTGGCCAGCGGCGGCGGCGGCGGTGCTGCGTAGCTGAGCAGATGGTAGACCTCGTCGGCCACGATCAGGAAGTTGTCTCGCTGGCTCAACGCGACCAGCCGCTGACGCCGTTCCTGCGGCAGCGTGGCTCCGCTGGGGTTTTGATGGGTAGGCACCAGGTACAGCAGGGTTGGACGCTGGCTGGCCAGCGCTTGCTCGAGTGCGTCGATCTCCAGCCCGTGGCTGTCGGTGTCGATCGCACGCACGGTCAGGCGGTGGTTGGCGAAGATCTGCAGCGCCAGAAAATAGGTCGGTTCCTCTACAAAGACGATGTCGCCCGGCTGGGTGTACAGCGTGCAGATCAAGTCGAGCGCCTGTGAGGCACCTGCACTGACGAAAAGTTCGCTGTGGTCCACCGGTGTGCCGTATTGCCGGCTGAGAAACCCGGCCAGCGTATGGCGAAAATACTCGTCTCCCTGTTCCAGCCCGTACTGGAGCAAGGAGACGTCGGGCTGGCTCAGCCGTTGCGCCGCCGCTGCCTGCAGGAGTGCACGTGGCAGCAGCGCAGCACTTGGATGGCCGACGCCAAAGTCGATGAAATCGGAGGTGACACGAGATTGTGTGGTCTGAAATTGTCTGTTCATCATCGGTGTATGGGTGCCAGGATGTTGTAAACTGGCGAATTCGTTTTGTGTTGTATGCAGATGTACTGCATAATTTTCGCATGCCTGTTCAATCCAACCAAAACGCCGCCGCCGTTCGTCTTGTTGTTTTGGACAAACAGTCAAAAGACCAAGAGCCCCTGTCTGCGGGTGGGGGAAAGACAGCGTGAAAGAGTCCATTTTTTGTACCCAATTCGGAGGATTTGCATGAAAAAACAGATTTTGGTTGTGTGGCTCTGCGCAGTTTCCCTGCTGCTGAGCGCGTGTACGGCAGTGCAGCCGACAGCAGCGGGGGGGGCGGCGGCAGAAAGCGGCAAACTGGCCCAAATCCAGGCAGCTGGCAAATTGGTGGCGGGCACTTCAGCGGACTACCCCCCCTATGAGTCGATCGACGAAAACGGCAACTTTGTCGGGTTCGACATGGATCTGATCCGCGCCATCGGTGAAAAACTGGGGGTGGAGGTCGAGATCGTGGACATGCCGTTCGATTCTTTGATCGCCTCGGTGCAGGAAGGCAAGATCGACGTTGTGATCGCTGCGATGCAGGCAACGGCCGAACGAGACGAGCAGGTTGATTTCTCGATCCCCTATCGGATGACCAAGGATGCCTTTGCCGCGGTTGCCGGGACAGCGCTGACCATGGAAGCCCCGGAAGACGCTGCCGGCAAAAGTATTGGTGCCCAGACCGGCACTGTGCAGGAAGGTTGGATTCAAAAGAATCTGGTGGAGACCGGGCTTACCCCTGCCGACCAGGTGTTCAGCTACGAGCGTGCCGACCAGGCTGCGCTCGACGTGGCCAACGGCCGCATCGAACTGCTGCTGATGGACGCCGAGCCGGCACTGGCGCTGGCCCAGGAGAGCGGTCTGGAGTTGATTCTGATCACAGAACTGACTGCCGAAGGGGGCAAAAGCATCGCCATGCCGGAGGGAGCCAGCGACCTCAAGGCTGAAATCGACCGGATCATCCAGGAATTGATCGACGACGGGACGGTGCAGAGCATCCAAGAAGCCAACGGGCTGCCCTGAGGATAGACGCTGCGCTGTGCGAACTGCTCTGCTGCGCACAGCGCAGCGGTCTTTGGGGGAAGGGCAGGCACAACGGCGACTGGAACAGCTATGGAGTTCGTACAAACCCTGGTGACAACCTTCAACTTCATCGTGCAGGGGCTGTGGGTGACCTTGGGGGTGACCGCGGTGGCGTTGACGGTCGGCCTGCTGTTGGGGATCCCAATGGCGGTGCTGCGGGTCTACGGCAGCCCCTTCTGGCGCAGTGTGGCGGCTCTTTACAGCGTGGTTGTCCGCGCCGTGCCTGTGATCGTGATCGTCTTTGTCCTCTTTTTTGTGATTGCCGGTTTTGTCAACCTGTCTCCCTTCCTGGCTGGATCGCTTGCCTTGGGGGTTGCCTCCGGCGCCTATCAAAGCGAGATCTTTCGAGGCGCTTTTCAGGCTGTTTTGCCAGGGCAGATGGTGGCTGCACGTGCGATCGGGATGAGCCGTCGCCAGGCGATTCAAAGCATCCTCCTGCCCCAGGCGCTGCGGCTGGCGCTGCCGGGCTGGGGCAACGAGGCGACCCTCGTTCTCAAAGACTCGACCCTGGTGTTTGTGGTCGGCGTTCCTGAAATCTTGCGCCGGGCCCAGCAGGTCAGCGCCCGCACCCTGGAGCCCTTTGTCGCGTTTGGGATTGCCCTGTTGCTCTATCTGGCGCTGACACTCTGGATGACGCAGCTGTTGCAGTGGGTGGAGCGACGTTATCGGCTGCAGATGTAAACAGCCCTGCGCCCGCAGGCGGGGATATCTCGTCGGAGGAGTTGATGAATCCCACACCCATCTTGCGCGTGGAGGAACTGTACAAGTCGTTTGGGCAGACCGCTGTCCTCAAGGGTTTTTCGCTGTCGATCCAGCCACAGGAAGTGGCAGTGCTGGTTGGGCCCAGCGGGTCGGGCAAAAGTACGCTGCTGCGCTGCATCAACCTGTTGGACCCGCCGAATGCCGGCCGGATCTGGTTGGAACAGGAAGAGATCACCGCAGCTGGCGTCAACCCTGACCGGATTCGCCAGCGGATCGGCATGGTTTTTCAGGATTTCAACCTCTTCACCCATCTGACGGCGTTGGGCAACGTCATGGTCGGGCTGACCAAGGTGCGCAAAATGCACAAAAAGGAAGCCCACGAACTGGCCCTTTTCGAGCTGGAAAGGGTTGGGTTGGTCGACCGGGCTGGCCACTACCCTGCACAGCTCTCCGGCGGGCAAAAACAGCGGGTGGCCATCGCCCGTGCGTTGGGGATGGACCCCCATCTGATGTTATTCGACGAGCCGACTTCCGCCCTGGATCCTGAGCTGACCGGCGAGGTGCTCGAGGTGATGCTGCAGCTGGCCAGCGAAGGAATGACCATGATCGTCGTCTCGCACGAAATGGGCTTTGCCCGCCAGGTCGCCAGCCGCGTTGTCTTTCTGGAGGGTGGGGTTGTGGTCGAACAGGGGCCTCCTGCCCAGATGTTTGAACGACCTGCCCAAGAACGCACACGAGTTTTTTTGCGCAAAATTGCCGACCTGGACGAACGCAGCCGCTGAACGACGGCAGGATGGACGAAAAAATGCAGGCACTGGTGGAGTTGTTCGGCGCTGTCGCCCCGCTGCTCTGGCAAGGCACAGGGGTGACCCTGCAGATCGCTGCGTTCTCGCTGCTGCTGGGGATGGCGATCGGTCTGCCAACAGGCATTGCCCGCGTCTACGCCCCACGCTGGTTGCAGCAGGCGACCGGCATCTATGTCGTGCTGCTGCAAGGAACGCCGCTGCTGATTCAGCTCTTTCTGGTCTACTACGGCCTGCCCGATCTGGGGCTGACCCTGGGGCGGCTGGAAGCTGCCTTCCTGACCTTGGGGCTCAACAGCGGCGCC
The DNA here is from genome assembly GCA_026389955.1 of Caldilinea sp. Next base: position 5,322 of record JAPLGY010000167.1, read on the forward strand.
TACCAGGCAGAATACCTGCGGGGAGCTTTGCAGGCCGTTCCTGTCGGCCAGATGACCGCCGCTCGCGCCCTCGGCATGAGCCAGGGACAGGCGATCCGCTCCATCGTGCTGCCTCAGGCGCTGCGTCTGGTGCTGCCCGTCTGGTCCAACGAGGTCGTGGCTATGCTCAAATACACGGCGGTCGTCTTTTTGATCGCCGTGCCTGACCTGATGGGGCAGGCCAAAATTCTGGCCAGCCGCTACTTTGCACCGATCCCAATCTATCTGATCGTGGCAGTTTTTTACATTGTGCTGGTCGGGATCACCTATGGGGTGCTGCGTCAGCTGGAGCGCCGTCTGCGTGTGCCAGGGCTGACAGACGAGGCAACAGCATGATGGGTCCAGAAGAGAGAGGCACACAGCCCTCTCCCTTCTGGACCCCGCCCCGCTCAAGCAGTCTGGACCAGCTCCAGCTCGATGTCGATCTGCACCTCTTTGCCGACCAACCAGCCGCCCGTCTCCAGAGCCGCGTTCCACGCCAGGCCCCACTCGTCGCGGTTGATCTTGGTGCTGCCACTGAAGCCGTAGCTGACCGTGCCCCAGGGGCTCTTGGCGTTGCCCTGATACTCGACATCCAACACGACCGGTCTGCTCGCCCCCCGGATCGTCAGGTCGCCGTGCAGCCGTGCTGTGTTGTCGCCGGTGACCTCTACCCCGGTGCTTTTGAAGGTGATGGCAGGAAACTGCTCCGACGCCAGAAAATCGGGGGAGCGCAGATGCCCGTCTCGCTGGGCATCCTTGGTGTTGATGCTGGCACTTTCGATGGAAATGTCGACGCTTGTGGCAGACGGGTCAGCCGGATCCAAGACCACCGTGCCACTCCATTTTTCGAAGACCCCACGAACCTTGGAGACCATCAGGTGGCGCACGGAGAATTGAATTTCAGAGTGTACGTTGTCGATTTGGAATGCCATCAGGATACCTTCTTTTTTGTAAATGGATTGTTGAACGGTTCAGACAGACCCATAATACTTTGATGTTAAATGATTTATTGTAAAAGAACTTACAATCTTGCCAAATTTACAGAGATCCCGATGGGCCTGGGAGTCGATCGTCGGCTCTGTCGGCTGGTTGTATAATGGGGGAAGGTGGAGTCAGCCTTTTGTGTCGTGTGGATGTTGAGAGACAGAGATCCAGGGGACTGTAGCGGGCTGGCCTGGACGAAAGGAGGAGAGATGGCGCGGGGTCTTTGGATTCTCGTGTTTGTGTGTGTGTGGGGGGGATCTTGGCTGGCTCCGGCTGGGAGCCGGGCCTTTGGGGAAGGGATACCGCAGGTTTCGGGTACGCTGCACACCTACGGGGCGCGCAGCGCTTTGTTGGCTTGGGGGTGGGCAGGGGATCGGCTCTGGCTGACCGCAGACGGTGGGGTCAGCTGGCAGGATCGCACGCCGGCGGGGCAGCCAGCGGCTGCGGCGGTGGACTGGCTGGATGGGGTGCAGGGCTGGGCTGTTTCGTTGGATTCTGGGGACCCTGGCAGGTTTCGTCTTTCCGCCACAGCCGACGGTGGTGTGACCTGGCAGGTCAGCCACCATCTGCTGCCCGCCCATGCTGCCAGTCTGGCGGGGGATCTGGCGCTTTTTTGGCTGGACCGGCAGCACGGCTGGCTGACGTTGCGTCTGCTGACGAGCAGCAACTTCGACCGCGGTCTGCTTTTGCGCACCCAGGATGGAGGCCGTTCCTGGCAGCAGGTGACGGCTCCGGCCGGCAGCCCGGTCGTCTTTGTGAGTGCTCATACGGGGTGGATGGTGGGTGGGGCGGGGCAAGAGATTTTCTGGCGCAGCGACGACGGTGGGGCCAGCTGGCAGGAGGTAGCGGGGCCGCTGTCAGAGGCAGGTCGTGACTGGTGGCGGCTGGATCTGGCGACCAACACCTTGCAGCGGCGCCAGGAGGATGGGGGGTGGTCTGCGGTGCTGCGCGGGGAGGTGCCCCTCCTGGCTGGGGGGCGGGGTGCGGGAGAGGTAAGCGCACTTGGGGCGCGCACCTCTCGTTTGACCGGCCCTGGCTTTGACATGTGTGAGCTGACCGGCGAAGAAAATCTGCGCCGTTGGGTTGTGGACAGCCCGTATCGGGCTGTCAACCTCTACATTGGCGGTGTGCTGCGGGCCTGTGCCAACCGTCGGCTTGACGCCGTACTGTTGGCGTCGCTGACCGTGCAGGGCTGGCGTTTTATCCCCACCTGGGTGGGGCCACAGGCCCCTTGTACGGAGTATCGCCAGCGTTTCGCCAGCGACCCGGCGGCGGCGTATGCGCAGGGCCGGGCTGAAGCTGAACAGGCGCTGCGGGTGGCCAGCGAACTGGGTCTGGCGGCAGCGGACGGGTCGGGCACAGTTCTTTATTACAACCTGGAGGCCTACGACGGCCAGAATGCGGCCTGTGTCGCTGCGGCGCAGGCCTTTGTGGCGGGCTGGACCGAGCGTGTACAGGCCAGTGCCAGCGCGGCTGGCCTGTATGCGCTGGCGTGTACCCCCCCGATTGCACGGTATGCGGACCGGAGCCCGATTCTGGATGCGGTCTGGTTTGCCGCCTGGAATCGTTCTACGTTTGACCCGGAGATGACGGTCTGGCAGATTTCGTCCTCCTGTCTGCCTCCCACCCTTTGGGCAGAGCGACAGCGGATCCGCCAGTATGCTGGCGACCACACCGAGACGTGGGGGGAGGTGACCCTGCCGATCGACAGCAACGCGGTCGAAGGCATTGTGGCGGATCTGAGTGGTGTCGTGGTTGCTCCGCTGACGGTCGTTGTGGAGACGCCGTCGATCGAGCCGAAATTTGACCCAGCCAGCAGCTGTGAGGATGGCTGGCATCGTTTCACCACGGTGCGTGGCCAGCCGGCCTATCTGGCGTTCAGCCAGCGGGTGGGTGAGACGATTCCACCGCTCAACCATGCTGTCTGGCGTCCACAGCTGCCGGTAGAGGGGCTCTACCGAGTGGAAGCGTTGATTCCCAGCCATGGTGCGATCGAGTGGCCTTGCCGTGGGCTGACGTTGAGCCCGGACACAGCGTTTGCTCGGTACACGGTCTACCACGCTGAGGGGGTGACGACGACGGTGCAGAACCAGATGCCGGTCGACAACAGCTGGTTGCGTCTGGGCAGCTATCGTTTTGCTGCTGGCGAGCAGGGGGCTGTT
>JAPLGY010000097.1 GCA_026389955.1 Caldilinea sp.
AGCGCCGCTGGCCCGGGCGTTGGGGTTGGCGCCGCAGGTCTGGACTGAGATTTTTGAACATGGCGGGATGTTCACCGGAGACCCGCGTGCAGGCACCGTGGTCAATTTCAGTGGGTTGGGGCGCCGGGCAATGGCAGCCCAGTTTCCTGCCTACAAACTGCCCTCTGAGGTGGGCGACGACGGCTGGTGGTGGAACGGCTACGAAGATCTGGAGCAGTGTGCCGCGCGGGCTCGACGGGTCTCTGAAATTTTGTACCGCTGGGCAGAAGAACGCAGCGACGAGGTGATTTTGCTGGTGAGCCACGGAACATTTCTTGACCAGCTGTTGAAGGCGCTGACCGGCGCCGGCGAGCACGCCAATTTCCATTTCAGCCACCTCAACACGGCAATCAGCCGTGTAGATTTTTACCCGGACCGGTTTATTGCCCTGCGTTATCTCAACCGAGTTCCTCATTTGCCGCGGGAGCTGTACACTCGCTAGCCAGACCAAGGAGGAGTCCGTATGTATGTCCCTCGCCTGACCGAGCTGCCAGCCTGGCAGCAGCTGGTCCAGCATGCTGCCAGGCTGGGTTAGGTCCATCTGTGCGATCTTTTTGACCAGGACCCGGGCCGCGGCGAACGTATGGTGATCGACGAACTGGGCCTCTATGTCGACTATGCCAAACACCGGGTGACCGCAGAAACGCTGCAGCTGCTTGTCGATCTGGCCGAACAGAGCCGGCTGCGCCCGCAGATCGACGCCATGTTTGCCGGGGAGAAGATCAACCTGACCGAAAACCGTGCGGTGCTGCACACGGCGCTGCGTGCCCCGCGCTCTGCCCGGATCTACGTCGACGGCGTCGATGTGGTGCCGGAGGTCCATGCGGTGCTGGACAAAATGAGCGTCTTTGCCGAGCGGGTGCGCCAGGGGGAGTGGCTGGGCTTTACCGGCCGCCGGATCCGCAACATCGTCAATATTGGGATCGGTGGCTCTGACCTGGGGCCGGTGATGGCGTACGAAGCGCTGCGCTACTACAGCGAACGCAGCCTGTGCTTTCGTTTTGTCTCCAATGTCGATGGGACCGACTTTGCCGAGGCGGTGGTCGACCTGGACCCGGCAGAGACGTTGTTTGTGGTTGCGTCCAAGACCTTCACCACCTTGGAGACAATGACCAATGCCCATTCGGCGCGACGCTGGCTGCTGGCTGCGTTGGAGGATGAGCGTGCGGTGGCCAATCATTTTGTGGCTGTCTCGACCCATGCGACTGCGGTGGCCCAATTTGGGATCGACACTGCCAATATGTTTGGCTTCTGGGACTGGGTGGGGGGCCGCTACTCGATGGATTCGGCGATCGGGCTGTCGACCATGATTGCAATCGGGCCGGCCCATTTCCGTGCCATGCTTGCCGGTTTTCATGCCATGGACGAGCATTTCCGCACGGCTCCTTTCGAACGCAATATGCCGGTGATCCTGGCCTTGCTGGCGGTCTGGTACAACAATTTTCTGGGGGCGGAGAGCATTGCGGTGCTCCCCTACGACCAGTATCTCAAGCGGTTTCCTGCCTATCTTCAGCAGCTGACAATGGAAAGCAACGGCAAGTCCATCACCCTGGACGGCGAGCCAGTCCACTACCAGACCGGCCCGATTTACTGGGGGGAGCCGGGCACCAATGGTCAGCATTCGTTCTATCAGCTGTTGCACCAGGGCACCCGGCTGGTGCCGTGTGACTTTATCGGTTTTTGCCGGAGCCTCAACCCGGCTGGCAGCCACCATGACCTGTTGCTGTCCAATATCTTTGCGCAGGGAGAGGCGCTGGCTTTTGGCAAGACGACCGACGCTGTACGTGCTGAAGGGACACCTGACTGGCTTGCACCGCACCGCACGTTTGAGGGCAACCGGCCTTCGACCACGATTCTGGCTGACCAGCTGACGCCGGAGATTTTGGGCAAATTGGTGGCGTTGTACGAACACAGTGTCTTTGTGCAGGGGATGATTTGGCAGGTCAACTCGTTTGACCAGTGGGGGGTCGAACTGGGCAAGGTGCTGGCCAGGCAGATTACCGACGAACTGAGCACGGCTGAGCCTGTGCTGCACCATGACAGTTCGACCAACGCCTTGATTCGCCGTTATCGCAGCCGACGCTCAGCTGCTGTGGATCCTGTGTAAGTGGGTTGGCTGGGAGGGAGAAGTGCTGCTTCACCCTCCCCAGACCCAGCCTTTTTCGCGCCTCTGGCAGGCGCGGGGGCGTGCAGTTCAGGCAGTCGCCCCTTTGGCGTGGAAGGCATTTTGGATCAAGGTGCGGTCGAACTGTGTGGCGACCTGGCCTTGGGAAGCGTAGCGATAGACGGCTGCTTTGTAGATACCGCTGAGCGTGCTGTTCAGCACCGCCAGCAGGATCAAAGCGCCCCCCCCGATGCCGAGCGCAGTCCACAGCAGAGCGGCCACGCTGCTCACCAAAAACACCGCCAAGAAGGTCAGCACGACGACAGCAGCGGCCAGCAGGCCAAAGATGAGGCCCAGCCCGCCGCTGCCGATCAGCTGTTCGCCCCAAGTTTTGCGCAGCAACGACGTGCTTTCCTTGATGGCACCGAAGGGGCTGGTGGAGTGGTCGGCGATGACGGGGATGACCAGAAAGGTGGCGACACCCCAGGCCAGATTGCCCAGCGAGGCCAACAGGCTGCCGGCCAGGTTGGAGCCTTGGCGTTGGTTGCGCAGCAGGCTGAGCACGACACCGACGGTGGCTTCGATCGCTGCAAAACCCAGGATCAACCCCAATCGGCTGTTGGCGATCTGGATACCTTCTGCGAAGGAGGTGTCGTGGCCGTCGAGTCGGCGCAGCGCAGCGCCCGCCATGCCAGTCGCAAAGTAGGTGGCGATGGTGCTGACCAACAAATAGTAGACGAAGAGCACGAGGACACCTGCCACTGCCAGCAAGGGTGAGCCCGACTCGCCGGTGTCGGCGGTAGTGCTGTTCAACGCCTGTTGCAGGTTCGGGTTCAGCACCACAACCCCGACCAGCACGCCCAGAAGCAGCAGCGAGGCGATGACCACCAGCAGGGCAGAAAGCACCGGAAACCAGATCAACGAGGGTTCGCTGCGCACGACACCCCAAGACGACTTGAAAAGCGACCAACTGCGGCCAAATATGTTCACGGCAGACTCCTTGTCGGCACCCAACAGCAGAATGAGATCGAGATGAAAGCCGATTCACTCTAACGCAGCGCAATGGCTCTGTCAAGGCCGCTCAGCAGCATTCGAGGTGCGGTTCAAAGTTTTGCGGGATGACTCAATGTGATGAATGGTCTAGGCGGGGCATCACTCCATCACTTCGCTTGATTCGCAGCGTCTGGTGTACCTGCGTCGTCAGCAACCGCTCATGCTTGCCTTTCGCCCCATCGGGGCGCATGACTTTAGCGCATGGCTCGCATCTCTACCAGCGTCTCGTCCTCGCACCGTGACCGCCGCACCCTCAGATGGGCAGCAGCGAGCTCTCTGTGGTAGAATACTGGCTACAATGTCCCGTATTTCTGTCTGGATTCTTGGTGACCAGCTTCTGCTCGACCATCCGGCACTGGTGGCAGCCAGTCAGATCGCTGCTCGCCGGGAAATTTGTGTGGTCTTGGTGGAAAGTGCGCAGCGTACAGCTCGCCTGCCCTACCAACGCAAGAAGCTTGTGCTGCTCTTCAGTGCCATGCGCCACTACGCCGAAGAACTGCGTGCGCTCGGCTACACGGTTCTTTACCTGCATGCCCGGTCTGTGCAGGAGGCTTTGTGTCAGCATGTGGCTGACTGGCAGCCGGAACGGCTGTTGACCATGGCGGCCGCCGAGTACCGCGGTCGCCTTTTCCAACAGCAGCGCCTGAGCAGCCTCCTGGCCATTCCGGTCGAGGTGCTCCCCAACAGCCAGTTTCTGATCGGTCGCTTCACCCCAGGCCCTGCTTCCGGCAAGAAGATGATTCTCGAAAATTTTTACCGCACAATGCGCCGGCATTGGGGGCTGCTGCTGGACGCAGAGGGCAACCCTGTGGGCGGCCTCTGGAATTTTGACCATGACAACCGCAAAGCCCTGCCCCGCAGCGGGCTGTCAATCCCTCCCCCGCTCCGTTTTGACCCCGACCCGTTGACCCGCCAGGTGATGGCAGAGATCGCACAGCTGGAGCATGCTTCCGGCTGTGTGGATGGATTCGATCTGGCTGTGACCCGCAGCGAGGCGGAAGCAGCGTTCGAAGATTTTTTGTGCCACCGCCTGCCCAACTTCGGGCCCTACGAAGACGCGATGAGCAGCCGCAGCGCCGTTCTGTTTCACTCGCTGCTCTCCCCCTATCTGAATCTTGGCCTGCTGGATCCGCTTGACCTGGCCCGCCGCGCCGAACAGCGCTATGCCGCCGGCCTGGCCCCCCTCGCCTCGGTCGAAGGGTTCATTCGTCAAATCGTGGGCTGGCGCGAGTTTGTGTACTGGCAATACTGGCAGCAGATGCCCGGCCTGCTCGACGCCAATGGCTGGCAGCACACCCGGCCCCTGCCCCAGTTTTTCTGGGATGCCGA
>JAPLGY010000105.1 GCA_026389955.1 Caldilinea sp.
GCTGGCCGGCGCGTTCGGCAGCTATATCGACCCGCTGTACGCACTGGTGCTCGGGCTCATCCCAGACTGTGACCCGCAGCGCATCAGCGCCGTCGGCAACGCCGCCGGCGACGGCGCCCGGATCGCCCTTCTCAACCTGGACAAACGAGCCGAAGCCCAGACCCTGGCCCACAGCGTCCGCTATGTCGAAACCGCCGTCGCCCAGGATTTTCAAGACGAGTTCGTCGGTGCCATCCATCTGCCCCATGCCAGCGACCCCTACCCGCACCTGGCCGACCTGCTGCCGCCGCCCACAGAGCCCGCCCCGGTCGAACGGCGGCGCACACGCAGCCGGTAGGCACAAAACCGCCGAGGAGATCCCCAAATTCCAGATCGACCCATCCGCCGATCTGACAGCAGCCGGTGAGTCGGGTACAATATCAGTAATATCAATCAGCCAAAGAGCGGAGACCAGACTATGAGCGAAGAAATCGTCCTGTCAGAACTGTCGTTGGAAGATCTGTATGAGCTGATGAAGGAAGATCTGTATGACGGACTGGCCGAAGAAATCACCCAAGAAGTGCACGAGGCACTGGGGCGTGGGCAGATGCCCTATGAAGTCCTGACCTATGGGCTGGTCGCCGGAATGGAGATCGTGGGCAACGACTTCCGGGACGGGATTCTCTTCGTGCCCGAAGTCTTGATGGCCGCCAAGGCCATGAAGGCGGGAATGGCCATTCTGCGCCCGCTGCTGGCAGAAACCGGCGCAGAAAAAATTGGCAGTATGGTCATCGGCACGGTCAAAGGCGACATCCACGACATCGGCAAAAATCTGGTGACCATGATGATGGAAGGCGCTGGCTTCGAGGTCTTCGATCTGGGGATCAACAACTCGGTCGACAGTTATCTAAACGCCATCGAACAGCACAAGCCCGATATTCTGGGCATGAGCGCCCTGCTGACAACCACGATGCCCTACATGAAGGTGGTGATCGACACCCTCAAAGAGAAAGGAATCCGCAAGGATCTCATCGTGCTGGTCGGCGGTGCTCCCCTCAACGAAGCCTTCGCCGAAGCCATCGAGGCCGACGCCTACTGCCGCGATGCCGCCGTCGCCGTCGATACTGCCAAAAAATTTATGCGCATCCGCAAGAGCGTCAACGTCTAGCTTGCTTTTCGGCAGGCCCATCCAGGAGAGCCGTTCTATGGCCAACAAACTGCTCGAACGCCTCAAAAGTGCCAGCGTCCTGTTGCTCGACGGCGCGATGGGCACCGAACTCTTTGCACGCGGGCTGGTCTCTGGCGGCAGCCCGGAAGAGTGGAACGTCACCCACCCCGAACATGTGCAGGACGTACACCGCGCCTATGTAGAGGCAGGGTCCGACATCATTCTGACCAACTCCTTCGGCGGGACAGGCTACCGGCTCAAACTGCACAACTTCCAGGATCGTGTGGTCGAGCTGAACCGGGCTGCGGCCCGCAATGCCCGGGCCGCGGCCGACGCTGCCACCCACCCTGTGCTGGTGGCGGGCTCGATGGGCCCCACAGGCGAGTTGCTCATCCCCATGGGCAATA
>JAPLGY010000678.1 GCA_026389955.1 Caldilinea sp.
GATCGTCGTCTCAAACGCACCCAGTCTGGTGGATAAATTGCCGCCCTCTTCTGCACTGACCGCCGTAGCGACTGCTACAGAACCGCCATCCACTACCGGCAGGTAGAGCATACTTGAGACCATGCCGGTCATCTGCTCAGACGCTCGAATCCTGACACCGCTGCTCCCTGCTGCCTGGCCCTCAGCTGCCACACGCGACGGTTCTGTCAGCACGAAGCCAACTGCCAGCGCACACACTGCCAGTACAAGGGTCAAGAGCCATACACGGCGCATAGGACGCTTCTCCTTTGGGGAACATCGCTCAGGGATCTTTTCGGGAGATGCAGCAAGAGTACGTTCAACCAGGGCACATGCTGCATACTATTGCTGAATAGATTACAACAGAATGTGGCACAATTTCAAACAGACAATGCCACGCAATGCCGTCGACGACGGCCTCCAGCCTTGCCTGCCACCCAGCCCGGAGGCTTCCTCCCTTCCCTCCGGTTGTGTTTTCCCCCTGCTCTTCGGGTATACTCTGTGGGCATGCAGATCGATACCGCTGGCTGGCAAATCTGGATCGGGGGCCTGTTGTTGCTCTGGCTGCCAGGCGTCTTCCTGCACCGCCTGCTGCGCCTGCCTTCGCACCCCGACTGGCTGGTCACCCTGGCGATCCAGCTGGGCCTGGGGCTGGCGCTGTGGCCGCTGCTGCTGCTGTGGAGCAGTACGCTCGGCTGGCGTTGGACGGCATCCGCCGCCCAGCTCACCGCAGGGGGATGGCTGCTGGCCGGCACAGCTTCCCTGCTTTGGCCACCCGGCCGCTGGGCCGGCCGCTGGACCAGCCACCACTTTCAACGCCAGCGTTTCTGGGCAACCCTCTTCGCCTGTGTCCTGGCCCTCACCCTGGCCACACGCCTGCTCCATATACGCGGGCTGGCACTGCCGGCCTGGGTCGACTCTGTACACCATGTCGCCATCATCCGGCTGTTGCTCGACACTGGCGCTCTCCCTACCCACTTTGATCCCTATATTCCTGGTGGGCTGCTGCTCTACCATTGGGGATACCATGCCGGTGTGGCCTGGCTGGCCTGGCTGTACGGCAGATCAGACGGCTTTGAAGTCGCCGATCTGGTGCTGCACTACGGCCAGCTGCTCAACAGCCTGACCGTGGTGATGATCTATGCAGGGGCACGGCAGCTTTTCGCCAGCCGCCGCGCCGGGCTGCTGGCCGCAGCACTCGTCGGGCTGGTCTCCTGGTTTCCAGCCTATTTTCTCACTTGGGGACGCTATACCCACCTGGCAGGCGTGCTGCTGATGGTGCCAGCCCTGATCACGCTCTGGCAGCTGCGAAAGCCCTTTCACCCAGGCACCCTGATCGCCGCCGGGCTGCTGCTGGCCGGCCTGGCACTCGTGCATGTGCGCGTGGCCCTGCTGGCAGCACTGCTGGCAGCAACACTCGCAGTGCCCCTGCTCCTCCAGGCTCGACCAGGCGCACTGCTGCGTTGGGGAGGCGCCACTCTGGTTGCACTGCTGCTGACCCTGCCCTGGTGGCTGTGGCTGGCCGAGTCGAACTGGGCGCGCTCCATGATCTCCCCGCGCGCGGACAATCTGCTCAGCTGGGCTGCCTACAACCAGCCAGACTGGGGGCTGCTCTGGGCACCACGCAACTCGCTGTTGGTCGCTGCAAGCAGCGCCGGCGTCAGCTGGCTGTTCGGGTGGCCCACAGGCACGCTTCCTACCCGGCTGGCGGGTGCTGGCTGGCTCGCTCTGCTGGCCGGCACAGCGCTCTGGGCCTGGCGCCACCCAACCCTGCGTCGCGCCACGACACGCGCTGGCGCTGGCTGGCTGCTGCTGGCCGGTTGGATGGCCCTGGCCACCCTGCTGCTGCAAGCCCACCACCTGGGCCTGCCCTCGCTGCGCTTCATCCACATCAACGCAGCCATCATCACCCTGTTCGTCCCGCTCAGCCTGGCCAGTGGCGGGCTGCTGGCCTGGCTGAGCGGGGTCTGGCTCCCCCCCCAGCTGGCCCGCATCAACACCGGCCTCCTCGCCCTGGCCATCGCCGTCTCCGGCGCCCAGGGCATGAGAACCCTCGTCAACCCTGCCACCGTTCTGGCCACACCCGCCGACCGCGTAGCGTTGACCTGGATCCGCGACCACGTGCCCGCCGACGCCCGCTTTGCCGTCCCCATGTGGCGCTGGATGAAAGGCGTCTATGCCGGCAGCGACGGCGGCTACTGGATCCCAGTGCTGACCGACCGTGCCTCCATCCTGCCCCCCGCACTCTACAACGAAGCGCTGCCACGCAACACCGTTGGCCAGATGAACGAGCTGTTTGCCCGCATCGCCGAGACCGGTCTGGCAGACGCCGACCTGCTGGCAGAGCTCGCCGCCCAGGGGGTCACCCATCTCTACCAAAGAGACAACGACAGCACAACACCGCTGGAAAACAACAACTCGGTCCAGCTGCTCTACCGCCAGCAGGGAGTGTCCGTCTACCAGCTTGCTGCACCCGCCAGCCCCTGATCCAAGACCGTTCCAAAGAGCTGCAAGCGCGCACGAAAAGCCCTTGCCCAGCCAAGACAAGCTTGCACAAACACCCAGGCTATGCTATTTTGGAAGCAGTATGGACAACAACGGCGCAGCTCGACAAACTGGCTGGCAGCCCGGTCTGCACTGGGCACTCGTCTGGATCTTTGCCCTGGTCTTGCCCTGGATCTGCTGGGGTGCCCAGGCCACGCCCGGCCATCCCCACCTGCGCGCCCATTTCGTCTTTGGAACGCCTCCCCCACTGGCCCGCAACGCCCAGGAAGCTGTGCGCCACGCCGCCACAGCCCTGGCCAACGGTAGAGCAGAACACTGCACGGCCACCTCGCCCAGCCTTTCCGCTGGCCTCTCTACCCCGCCCGTCCTGGCCGTCACACTGCTGCTGCTGGCCATCCTGACCGCAGCCAGCCTGCCACCCCCTTGCATACGCCCTGGCTTTCGTCTGCGAACCGCTGCGCTTTACCAGAGCTTCCCCCCCCTGCTGCCCCCCAAACCACCCCCCCGCCAGCGCCTCGGTTGATGCCAACCGACGTCCCCACCCGCCGGCGGCAGCGGTTCTGCCCGCCCCTGTTCTTTCATCCCCCCCCATACCAGCCAAGGTCAGAAGCTCTGACCGGGCTGCACTCTTTCTGTTGAGGAGCCTTCGTATGCCAAAATCATCGGTTCTTTGGATCGTTCTCGGGGCCAGCCTCCTGGTCTGGCTGGCAGGCTGTACCCCCCCCATGCGCAGCCCCCAGCCGACTCCCCAGGCAACCGCAGCACCGCTGCCAGAAGCAGGGGTGCTCGCCATTGTCGACGCCCGCGCCCGCCCGGCCCCGCTTCCCGGCGGCACCAGCGCCATCTACTTCACCGTGCTCAACGGCCTGGACCGGCCAGTCCAACTCGTCTCTGCAGCCAGCCCAGCCGCCAGAGCCGTCGAAACCCATGAGACCGTCGCCGAAGAGGGCGTCATGAAAATGATCCCGCTGCCCGATGGCTACCCCGTCCCCGCCGGCACCACGCTGATCCTGCAACCCGGCGGCAAACACATCATGCTCGTCGACCTCGTCGCCCCCCTCAACCCCGGCGACACGATCGAACTCACCGTGACCTTCGACAACGGCCAGACCTTCGAACTCAACGTCCCCGTGCTCGATCCGCAGCTGAACAGACCCGTAGACGCCGAAGGCAGAGAGGCCCTCGGCGGCCCCCAGGATCAGCCGGTGACCCACGACCATGAATCGATGCACAGCGAGACCCCCAGCGAGACTGCCCCCCACGAGCATGGTCAGATGCACGGAGACAACACAGCCTTGTCGCCAGAGCTCGCAGCTGCCCTGGAAGCCCTGCCCGTAAACGCCATCCACCAGCTGGACGAAGCCCTCGCCCAAGGCAGCGACTGGGATGCAGACGCCGCACGCACAACGGTCGATGACCTGATCGCCCAACTGGACGCACTCCCCTGGCCCGAGGATCTGCTCCCCTCCATCGAGACGATCCGAACCCACGCCGTCGAACTGCGCGGCGCCATCGAAGCAGGAGACCCTGCACGCGTCGGCGAGCAGGCCGCTGCGCTGCACCATCTCCTCCATGCCCTGGTGCCGTAGGCCCCGGCAGCTCCCCTGCGGTGCTGCCGATCCTTGCGCGTGACAGCTGCCAGGATTCGAGAATTGTGACCCATTCTTGTACAATCGTGCATGCGGACAAAGCGCATGCACGATCGAATCATACAGGTGTCCAGATGAAACAGCTCCTGATCACCGGCAGCCAGGGCCGTATCGGCCAGCAGCTGGCTCCTCTGCTGCAAGCGGCAGGGTATACCCTGCGTGGGTTCGATACCACCCCCAGAAACCCGCTCTTCGCAGATCAGCGGGTCGGCGATCTGCGCGAGCTGTCCGCCGTGCGCGCCGCCATGCAGGGAATTGACGCGGTCGTCCATCTCGGCGCCATCCCAAGCGATTTTGCAGACGGCGAAGCTGTGATGCAAACCAATGTGATGGGAACCTGGAATGTGCTCCAGGCCGCACTCGAGCACGGTGTGCGCCGGGCTGTCGTCTTCTCCAGCATCAACGCCCAGGGCAGTGTCAAGGGTTTCTGGCCGGTTCTCCAGCTGCCGATCGACGACGACTATCCCCACCACCCGATGACCCCCTACCAGCTCTCCAAACACCTGGGCGAAGAGATCTGCCGCAGCTTTTCGGAACGACACGGCATGGTCACGCTCTGCCTGCGTCCCGCCTGGGTGACACACGACGACCACTACGTCCATCCCAACTTCGGCACAGCACAGGCTGTCGAGATCTGGAGACACGAATACTGGGCCTATGTGGATGTGCGCGATGTGTGCGACGCCGTGGTGCGCTGCTTGCAGGTCGAGGGCATTCTGCATGATTGTTTCCTGCTGGCCGCAGCAGATACCCTGGCCCACCTCCCCACCAGCGAACTGGTCCAGCGCTATCACCCAGCAGTGCCCTGGCCCCACATCCCCCCAGACGTCTATCTGGCCGGCCATCCGTTTCGCAGCCTGGTAGACTGCACACGGGCGAGGGAACGGCTTGGCTGGCAACCCACCCGGCGCTGGCGAGAGGCCAGCGCGTTGGCCCTTTGAACCTAGGAAACGCTCCATGCACATCACCCGCGTCAAATGTATTCTCACCGCACCGGCCAATATTGGGCTGGCTGTGGTCAAAGTCGAAACCTCCGAGCCAGGGCTCTACGGCGTCGGCTGTGCCACCTTCACCCAGCGGCTGCTCCTCGTCCGCTCCGCAGTCGAAGAGTATCTGAACCCCCTGCTGGTCGGGCGTGACCCCCACCAGATCGAAGACATCTGGCAGCTCTGCTACCAAAACTCCTACTGGCGCAACGGCCCTGTCCTCAACAATGCCCTCTCTGGGGTCGACCAGGCCCTCTGGGACATCAAGGGCAAGGTGGCCAATCTGCCCCTCTACCAGCTGCTGGGCGGCAAAGTGCGGCCGGCTGCTGCGCTTTACCGCCACGCCGATGGCCTCGACCCACACGAGGTGCTCGACAATGTCCTGCGCCTGCAGGACGAAGGCTATCAATACATTCGCTGCCAGATGGGCGGCTACGGCGGCATCGGCAAAGAAGCGCCACAGTCTGGCTCCTACAACAACGTCGCCGTCTACGGAGGGACCGGCCGCCGTCCTCCCGGCCACACCCAGCCCGGCGACTATTTCGACCCCGACCTCTACGCCCGCAGCATCCCAGCTATGTTCGACTTCGTCCGCAGCAAGATAGGCTTTGCCACCCAGCTGCTGCACGATGTCCACGAACGGCTGGCCCCGATCGACGCCGTGCGGCTGGCCAAAGCGCTGGAACCCTACCGCCTTTTCTTCCTGGAAGACCCGCTGGCCCCTGAAGACCAGGAATGGTTCAAAATGATTCGCCAGCACGCAACCACCCCAATCGCCATGGGCGAGCTCTTCACCCACCCGCTGGAATGGAAGCCTCTCATCGTCAACCAGCTCATCGATTTCATCCGCGTCCATCTCAGCGACATCGGCGGCATCACCCCCGCCCGCAAACTGGCCACACTCTGCGAAGCCTTCGGTGTGCGCACCGCCTTTCATGGACCCGGAGATGTCTCTCCCGTCGGCCACGCCGCCAATCTCCACCTGGATCTGGTCGTCCCCAATTTCGGCGTCCAAGAATTTTCCGGCTTCGACGCCGCACTCGAAGAGGTCTTTCCTGGCTGCCCACAGGTGCACAACGGCTTCCTCTACCCCAACGAGGCCCCTGGCCTGGGCATCGACGTCGACGAAACCCTGGCCGCCCGCTATCCACTTCACCCCAATCTGGTCCAGTTTCACAACGGGGTCGTCGACTGGACACAGTCACGCCTGCCAGACGGCACCTTGTGGCGACCATAACACCCTCTTCACCTCCCTGAAACGGAGATCTCCCAACATGATCCACCTGCCCTTCCACCAACCAGGCCGCTTCTGGCGCGGCAACCTGCACACCCACTCTACCCTGTCCGACGGCGATGTTTCCCCAGAAGACGTCTGCAAACGCTACCGCGAGGCTGGCTATGACTTCCTCGCCCTGACCGACCATTTCTTGCAACAGTACGGCTTTCCACTGGCAGATACCCACCCCTGGCGAACACCCACATTCACCACGCTGATCGGCGCCGAGCTGCACACCGGCCGGACAGAATTCGGCCAGCTGTGGCACCTGCTGGCAGTCGGCCTGCCCCTCACCTTTGCCCCTACCCACCCGGACGAATCCTCCACACAGCTCACACAACGGGCACTGGCCGCCGGCGCCTATGTGGCCGTCGCCCATCCCCACTGGTATGTGTTGACCCAGGAAGACATCGCCTCGCTGGGGCCTGTCCATGCCATAGAAATCTTCAACGGCACCGCCGTCGACCACAACGACCGCCCCGACAGCTGGCAGAGCGCCGACATCCTGCTGGGACGCGGACAGCGCACGTTTGTGTGCGCCACCGACGATTTTCACGGCAGCCCAGAACGGGCTGACTTCTGCCGGGGCTGGGTCTGGGTCAAATGCGAAGCGCTTACCCCCGAATGCCTGCTCGCCGCACTGCAAGCCGGCCACTACTACTCCAGCACAGGCCCACAAATCCACGACATCCAGATCGAACCCGGCCAGAAGATCGTGGTGCGTTGCTCGCCGGCCAGCCGCATTTTCGTCACCGGGCAGGCAAGCGCAGCACGCTCGGCGTACGGCAATGGGCTGGTCGAGGCCGAGCT
>JAPLGY010000431.1 GCA_026389955.1 Caldilinea sp.
CGGCGGGGTTGTCCTCGATCCCCCCGCAGATGTGAACTTTGTCGTGGAGAACGGCCTCCTGCGCGCCCTCAACGCGTCCGCCATCGGCAGCGCCGACCTGATCGGCGTCCCCTTCTACCGACTGGAGGGGCTGGCAGCAGGATCCGCCCCGGCAGAGGCTGTCCCGGCAGAGGCTGTCCCGGCAGAGGCTGTCCCGGCAGAGGCTGTCCCGGCAGAGGCTGTCCCGGCTGCAGAGCTTTCCGTCTCTCCCCAGCTTCCCCCTCTCTCTCCTGCGCTCGTGGCCGAATATCAGCCTGCTCTGGTGGAGACTCCCTGCCCGGAAGAAGTGCAGGGCGACCCCACGGTTCTCTGCAGCTATCTGACCGTGGCTGAAAATCGCAGTAGCGCTGAGAGCCGCTCGATCGAGGTGCTGGTGGTCGAGCTGGCTGGGTTGGACGGCGAAGCACCTGATCCTCTCATCGTGTTGGCTGGCCATCCGGACGAGGAGTTCTTCGACCAGATTGGCTGGTTTGCCAACGCGCCTGCCCGCGCACAACGGAGCATCTATCTCCTGCAGGCCCGTGGCAGCCACCCATCGCGTCCGGCGCTTGCCTGCCCGTCGGCTGCCGACAGCACATCGGCTGCCGACAGCACCGGGCAACCCAGCTGTGCGGCGTTTCTGCGCCAGCAAGGGTACGATCTGGCTGGCTACACGCTCGACCAGCGCGCCTACGACGTCGTCGACCTGGCTCAGACCCTTGCCGCAGAGAGCATCAATCTGCTCGGCAACGACATTGGGGCAGCAGTCGCTCAACGGGTGGCAGAACGGGCCCCCGGGCTCGTGCGCAGCATTGTGTTGGAAAGTCCGCTGCCATTGGGAACCAACCGTTCACTCGCAGGAGGATTGGACAGCTACGCTGCGCTGAGCGCCCTCTTCGCCGACTGCGCGCGCGAGCGCGCGTGTGCAGACGCCTATCCTGACCTCGAGACCCATTTTTTGCAGCTGATCGACTGGTACAACGCCCATCCGACCTCTGCGGAGATCGGCTACGGCTACGGGACAGCCATTGCGGCCCGCATTTTTCAGCAGCTGCAGGCTGGGGGCGACAGCGTTCCGGCGTTGATCCACGCCTTTTACACCGGTGATTTCAGCACGGCCTGCCGCATTGCGCCGGCCGCAGGCGGCTGCCAGCTGCCGGCGACCCCTCAGACGCCAACCGCCTCGCCTGCACTGTCTGCCGACAGCCCGGCACCCACAGAGGAGGAGGGGGTCAGCGCAGGAAAACCGCAGGAGGACACCGAAATTTTTCAGCTCTCTCCCCACCAGAGCACGTACTATACGCTCGCCTGCAGCGAAGAGGCTCCCCGCTACACCGGGGACGACTTGCAGCGGATGCAGAGCCGTCTGCCTGCCCAGGTCGCCTCTCTGTTGACCGCCCCCGCCACCGAGCTGCTCGCCAGCTGCCCACAGTGGCAGATTCCGCCCGCAGCGACGGGCGACCGGGTATTGCCTGCGCTTGGCGTGCCAGCCTTGATCCTGGCTGGCGCCTACGACCCGGTGACCCCAGCACGCTGGGCCCGACGCAGCGCAGCCGACTTCGACCAGGCGTTTCTCTACGTGTTTGCCGGGCAGGGCCACAACCTGCTCCAGCGCCCCGAGAGCTGTGCGCATCAGCTGCTGACCGCCTTCCTCGAACGGCCGCAGCAACGGGTCAACGCCTACTGCTTCCACCGCCTGCACGCGACCTTCGAGCTGCCGCCCCCCTGACCGTTTCCTCTCCACAGCGGCTGGCTGGGCTCCTGGCCACCCGTCGGATCACTCGTCAAACACAACGACGCTGCGCACGACCTGCCCGCTCAACATTTCAGCGTAGGCCTGGTTGATCGCTTCCAGCCGGTAGGTGCGCGTGACCAGCCCATCGAGGTCGAGCAGCCCCGCCTGATAAAACGCGGCCAACGCTGGAAAATCGCGTCGGGGATGGGCGCTGCCGTAATAGCTGCCTTTGACCGTCTTTTCCTGGCGGGTCAGCACAGCGCCCGGAAGGTTGGTGCTGCTGCCCATCGGCGCCAGGCCAGCCAGCACAACCGTACCGCCCGGCCGTGCGGCTGCCAGACAAAGCTCCTGCACCTCCGGCAACCCTACGGCCTCGAAGGTGTAGTCGGCCCCACGCCCCCCCGTCAACGCGCGGATCTGCTCCACAGCCGTCGCCCCGGCCGGCACGAAATGGGTGGCCCCCAGACGCAGCGCCAACGCCGCTTTGGCAGGCGCTCGATCGACCACCAGAATGCGCGCCGCCCCGGCCAATTTGGCGCCGAGCACCATGCTCATCCCGACACCGCCCGCCCCGAAGATTGCCACTGAACTGCCCGGGCGCAGCTGGGCCGTGTTCAACACCGCACCCACACCGGTGGTCACCGCACACCCGATCAGAGCGGCGACCGCAGGGGGCACGGGCCCGGGCAGCGCAACACAGCTTTGCTCGGGCACGACCACATAGTCGCTGAAGCACCCCAGCCCACAGTAGTGGTAGACAGGCTGGCCGTC
>JAPLGY010000506.1 GCA_026389955.1 Caldilinea sp.
GGGCTCTCCTTGCTCTTGGATCTGTTCGCTTATCGCCGTTGCCCGGCTGCCAGGTGCACTCTGTCCCACCTGCATCTGTGGCGCTGTACGGCATACAGATTGTCATTGTACGCCCGTTGAGCAGGGCAGGCAAAAAATAATGGGATTCAGGTATAGTGAGGCTGCAAATGGGCATAACCGTTAAGGTGCCCTGACGGAGTTGTTGAAAGACGAAACAGCAGGCGATTCGATGCGTGATCGGAAATGACAGCGCAGCAGTTGTGGCTGGACATGGGGTTAAAAACTACCCCTCCCCAGACATTGGCTGCTGTGCTCCTGCCGCTGCTGTGTGCTTTGCTGCTTTGTTGCTGCTTACCTTAAATTTCTCATTTGGAATTGCTGCGGGTCTTTCCCGGTTTGACATCGGCAAAAAAATCGAGTAGCATACATTATGCTAGAATGTAAGTCCGACAGCGAGTAAATCACGGCCGCTTGACTTCACGTCTGGGCGGCCTTTTGTTTTTCCGTTGGAAATGGCCACATTTTGTAGCGTTGTTCAATGTTGTTGTTTGTACCAGGAAGAGGAGTTTCCAACATGTCCGCTCGCGAAAAAGGCACCGTTAAATGGTTCAACGATCAGAAAGGCTACGGCTTTATCACGCCAGATTCCGGTCGTAAGGACGTCTTCGTCCATCAGACTGCCATCATGACAGCGGGGTTCCGTACGCTGGCTGAAGGCGATAAGGTCGAATTCTCGATTGTGCAGGGGGACAAAGGCCCGGCCGCTGCCAACGTCCAGAAAATCTGATCGGCTGCTGTGTCATGCGGCGGGTGTTGCCCAGAGTTTTTGGGCGGCACCCGCCGTTTTTTTGTGGCAATCGAGCCCGAATTCGAGTACAATGAAAACAACAGGTCTGTTGGGTTTCTCTGATCCTAAATGACGGGCGCCCCCCCCAAAAAAACGGTGAGGTGCGCGATGATGTCCGTAACCAAACTGCTGGAAATCGAAGTGGATCTGCTGCGCCGACGGATCGTGGAACTCGAACAGGTTCCTGGCAGCACACGACCGATGCCTGTGCCCGCATCCTGGTCGCCGGCCGCTCCTACACAACCCCCAATTTCCAAGAGTCCCCCTGGCAGCAATCGGACACGATCGTGGCCCAAGGAAAAGCAGTCGGCCAGGTGACGGTCGGCTATCTGAGCTACCACCCCGACGCCGACGTAGGACCTTTTCTGCACGAAGAACGCAGCCTGCTCAGCGAGATCGCCCGACGAATCGGCCACTATCTCGAACGCTCTCAGACCGAACGCTCCCAACGGTTCCTCGCAGCGATTGTGGAATCTTCCGACAACGCGATCGTCAGCGTCACCCTGGATGGCCTGATCCAGACCTGGAATGCCAGCGCGACCCGCATCTACGGCTACCAGAGCCGGGAGGTGGCCGGCAAGTCGTTGGCCCAAGTTTTGCCCCCTCGCCAGTACGACGAGATCTTGCATCGGATTCACCGGCTGCGCGAGGGCTACGGCACGGAACAATTCGAGTGCACCCTGGTGCGCCGCGATGGGCTCGAACTCCAGATTTTGATCGGGCTCTCCCCCATCCTGGATTTCCAGGATCGCATTGTGGGGGCTGTGCTCACGGCACACGATGTCTCCACCTACCGAATGATCGAAGCTACCCTGCGCGAGAGCGACGAGCGGCTGCGCAGTACCTTCGACCAGGTGGCTGTCGGATTGGCCCACCTCAGCCTGGAGGGACGCTATGTGCGCGTCAACCAGCGGCTTTGTGCGATCCTGGGGTTCACGCCGTCTGAACTGCTGTCGATGTCGACCCGCCAGCTGACCCACCCGGACGATCTGGCAGCCGAAGAAGCGTTGATGCAGGCCATGCTGGCCGGCGAATGCAGCACCTACAGCCTCGAAAAACGCACTCTGCGCAAGGATGGCTCGCTGGTCTGGGTCAACCGCACGGTCTCGCTGGTGCGCGATCTGGCAGGCCACCCCAAATACTTCGTCGGCGTGATCGAGGATATTTCACAGCGCAAACAGGCCGAACAGGCCCGCCTTGAAAGCGAGCTCCGCTACCACGACCTTTTTGAAAACTCGCCGATCTCGCTGTGGGAACAAGATTTTTCAGAGGTCAAAGCGGCTTTGACCCGCCTGCACCAACAGGGAATCTCCGACCTGCGTGCCTTTTTTGAACAAAATCCCGCCGCAGTAGCCGCCTGTCTGGCCCAGGTCAAGCTGCTGGCCTTCAACCGGGCCAGCCTCACGCTGTACGGCGCTGACTCACGCGATGCGCTGCTCAGCAGCCTGGACCGCCTCATCCCCCCCGAAGGCTATCCATTTTTTATCGACGAACTGGTCTGGATCGACGAAGGGCGAACCGCTTTTTCCTGGCAAGGGGTCAACTCCCGGCTGTCCGGCGAACGGATGCGCGTGCGGTTGAACTGGTCGGTGGCCCCTGGCCACGAGCAGGCGCTCGACCGGGTGCTGGTCTCGATCGAAGAAGTGACTGGCAACTAGAAGTCCCCCTTCTTGGCTCTGCAGTAGCTTCTCCTGCCGACCTCTCGGGACAACCACAGAGATGGTATACTACCGACAATCTGTTTTTACAACCCGCATCCGATCCACTGCTCAGGAGGCGTTATGGCGCAAGGCCCGTATGTTCTTGGCATCGATTTTGGCACAGAAAGTGTGCGGACAGGCATCTTTGACCTGGCTGGACGCCCAGTGACCTTTGCGTCCGAACCCTACCCGCTCTATCATCCCTACGCTGGCTGGGCCGAACAGCATCCCGACGACTGGTGGCGGGCCTTGGTGACAGCAACCCGACGGGCCCTGGCCCAAAGCGGTGTGCCCGGCGAGGCGATCGTCGGGGTGGGTGCCGACTGTACCAGCTGTACCGTGGTGCTGATGGATGAGTCGTTCACCCCGCTGCGCCCGGCAATTATCTGGATGGACGTGCGCGCAGCCGACCAGGCCAGCCGCATCGCACAGGTCGACGACCCCGCGCGCAAGTACAACGGCTACGGCAATGTCTCCGCCGAGTGGATGCCGTGCAAAGCGCTGTGGGTCAAGGAAAACGAGCCGACCCTCTGGGCACGCACCCGCTATGCCGGCGAATTTATCGACTGGCTGACCTACCGGTTGACCGGCGAATGGGTGGGCAGCATCAACAATACCAGCATCCGCTGGTACTATGACCGCAGCGCCGGCGGCTGGCCAGCAGGGTTCTACACCAAAATCGGGCTGGAAGATCTTCTGGATCGCTTCCCATCACAAATTTTGGACCTGGGCCAGGTCGCTGGCCGGCTGCGCGACGATGTCGCCGCCGAGTTGGGGCTGCCCCCAGGTATCCCGGTGGCCGAAGGAGGGGCAGATGCGCTGGTGGCCATGGTCGGCCTGAATGTCGTCAAACCGGGCAAGCTGGCCTTTATCACCGGCTCGTCACACCTGATGCTGGGGCAGAGTGCCGCAGCGTTTCATGCCAAAGGCATTTTTGGCACCTACACCGACGCTGTGCTACCCGGCCAGCATACGGTGGAGGGCGGACAGGTGTCGACAGGGTCGGTCGTCAAGTGGTTTCGCGACAATTTCTGCGGCAAAGAGGCGGCGCTGGCAGCCGAACGGGGGGTGGATACCTACACCGTGCTCAACGAGCTGGCTGCACAAGTGCCGGTCGGCGCAGATGGGTTGATTGTGCTGGATTACTGGCAGGGCAACCGCACCCCCTATGTCGACCCCGAAGCCCGCGGGATCATACGCGGCTTCTCGCTGCGCCACACCACCGGCCATGTCTTTCGCGCTCTCCTGGAAGGCATCTGCTATGGCACAGAACATATCCTGCGTACCTTCCGGGCCAATGGGTTTGCCGTGGAGGAAATGGTGGCCGCCGGCGGGCCGACCCGAAGCCGGCTCTGGATGCAGATGCACGCAGATGTGAGCAACGTGCCGATCACCCTGACCGAGGTCGCCGATGCACCTGCGCTGGGCTCCGCAATCCTGGCTGCAGTCGGAGCCGGTCTCTACCCAGACCTGAGCAGCGCAGCCGGCCAGATGGTGCGCGTGCGCGAACGCATCGAGCCTGATCCGGCAACCCATGCCGCCTATCGGTTCTATGTCGACCAGTATATCGCAACCTACGGCCGTGTACAGGATCTGATCCAGGCCACCACACGCCACGTAGCCCGCCCATAGAGGAGAGAATGCCCATGATCCACCTGAGCCCATCGATTCTGGCTGCAGACACCACCCACCTGGCAGCGGCTGTGCAGGCAGCCGAGCGGGGCGGCGCCAATTCGCTGCACATCGACATCATGGACGGCCACTACGTGGCCAACTACGCGTTCAGCCCCAAGACACTCTCCGATCTGCGCCGGGTCACTGCGCTGCCGCTGCACGCCCATCTGGAAGTCGAGAACCCGGATGCCGTGCTGCCACTCTTTGCCGCCGCACAGATGATCATTGTGCAGGAGGATACTACACCGGATCTGGCGGCCACTCTGGCCACGATCCGGCAGCTGGGCTGTGCTGCCGGGGTGGCTGTCAACCGCAGCCGGCCGCTGGAGCCGCTGCTGCCCCATCTGGCAGAGATCGACCTGCTGCTGGTGATGGCGGTGGAGCCAGGCTTCGGCGGCCAGCTCTTCGACGCCAGCAGCCTGGGCAAGGTGCGCTGGCTGCACCAGCGGCGCGCAGCTGCCAGTCTGCACTTTGCAATCGGGGTGGACGGGGGGATCCAGCCAGCTACCCTGGCCGAGGCCGTAACGGCCGGCGCCGATTTTTTTGCGGTCGGCAGCGCCGCATTCGCCGGGGACCCGGCGGCAGCCGTGCGTGCGCTTCGGGCTGCCGCCGGCTGAATCAGCCAACCGGCCGATTCAGCGTGCCACGTGGCGCGTGTCTACCAGCAGCCGGGCTGCCCGGCACACACCCCCCCAGTCGTAGACGTCGTGATCCGTGGCAACCACGACACAGTCGGCCTGGGCGAGAGCTCCCTCCAGATCCGAAACCCCCACCTTCTCCATCCCCTCATGCTGGAACGCCGGCACATGGGGGTCGTGGTAGTCCACCCTGGCCCCTTTCGCTTCCAGCAGGTGGAGAATATCCAGCGCCGGCGACTCGCGCAGATCGCTCACATTTTTCTTGTAGGCAACCCCCAACACCAGAATCTGGCTCCCCTTGACCGCCTTCCCCGCGTCGTTGAGCGCATCTTGCACCTTCTGCACCCAGTAGCGCGGCATTGCCGTGTTGATTTCGCTGGCCAGCTCGATAAAGCGGGCCGTGTAATCGAGGGTTTTGAGCTTCCACGACAAATAAAGTGGGTCAATCGGGATGCAGTGGCCGCCCAGCCCTGGGCCAGGGGTGAATTTCATGAAGCCAAAGGGCTTGGTGGCGGCGGCT
>JAPLGY010000588.1 GCA_026389955.1 Caldilinea sp.
TGTCTGGTGGTTGAGTTAGAACTGATGCAGACGCACGGCATGGCCGTTGCTGCCATCTTGCAGGCCGCAACAGCCGGTGGGGCAGGCGTTCTGGGGCTGAACCGCTCTCTTGGACAGTTTGCGGTGGGCTGCCAGGCTGACGTGATCGCAGTCAATGGAAACCCGCTGGCAGACCTGCGCGCCCTTACCCAGGTCGATTGGGTCATGCAGCGAGGGCGTATCGTCCTCTCTACGCTGGAGTCAAAGACAACCCTGTCCACCAGGACGGATTAGTCGTATTCATGGCTGTATTACGATTTCTAGAGGAGTTTCACGATGAAAATGCCTGAATTGATTGTCATGCTGACACATCACGATGTCACAGTCGCCAATGCACTCGAACTGTTCACCGAACTCCAAGATTTGCCAATCCTGCACTGGGGGTTCAAAGATAGAGGGCTGCCAACCACACAGATGCGCTCACTGGTGGAGGCAATGCGGGCCGCTGGAAAAACAACCTATCTCGAAGTCGTCAGTCTGAGTGAAGCCGAAGGTCTGGCAGGCGCACGGCTGGCTCTGGAGGCTGAATTCGATGTACTGATGGGCACAGTCTATTTCAGTTCAATCCAACACCTGCTGTCCAACTCCTCAACCCGATACTATCCCTTTGTCGGCCATGTACACAGCCATCCCAGCATTCTGGATGGCGAAATCGATGAAATTGCCGCCCACGCACACTACCTGGAAACGCAAGGCGTCGACGGACTCGATTTGCTGACCTACCGCTATACCGGTGATGCGCCAGCCCTGCTGCGCAAAGTCGTGACAGCAACAGCACTGCCCGTCGTTTCAGCAGGCAGCATCGCGTCGCTCGATCGCGTGGTCGAGGTGCAACAGGCAGGCGCCTGGGGCTTTACAGTCGGAAGCGCCTTCTTTGAGGCCCGTTTTTCCCCAGAACAATCCATACGCAAAAACGTTGAGTTCCTTTGGAATGCCCTCTCCGGGCTGGATCAGACAGAGCAATATGCCAGTGCATGACAAGAGATTTTTGCTGGCCGTTGACCAGGGCACATCGGGCACATCCGCCGTGCTCTATCGTGTCGATGGACAGCCCGTCGCCCAGGTAGATGTGCCGGTTGCATCCTATTACCCCGCACCCGGCTGGGTAGAACAGAATCCATTTGAAATTCTCGATTCGGTGCGGCACGCCTGTCGATCGCTTATCCAAAAGACCGATCTCCGTCCTGGCCAAATTTTATGTCTGGGAATGGCCCATCAGGGAGAATCGTTGTTGCTTTGGGATCCACAAAATGGCATGCCAGTCCATAACGTGATCAGCTGGCGGTGCGTACGCAGTGCAACTGTCTGTGACAGCCTGATCAGCCAAGGGATGAATCCAGATTTCCGACAACGCACCGGGCTTTCCTTGCTGCCCGAATGGCCTGCCACCAAGGTGCTCTGGTGCCAACAAAATAACAGCACCCTTCACCACCTCCTCGAGACCCGAAAGCTGGTCTACAGCCAGATCGATGCCTGGCTGATGTACCAATTGACACAAGAACGTATGCTGCGCACTGACCACTCGATGGCCTCGCGCAGCGGCTTCTACAACATCCATACCTTGAAGTGGGACGCCGAATTGATCGCGCTTTTTCGTGCAGAAAATTTAATTTTCCCAGAGATCGTATCCAG
>JAPLGY010000569.1 GCA_026389955.1 Caldilinea sp.
TACAAGGCGCGGATCAAGATTCTGGTCAAGGCACTGGGCATCGAAGCCTTCGCCAAAGAAGTCGAAGAAGAATGGCAGCACCTCAAGGAGGGCCCGGCGCAGTTGACCGAGGCCGAATATCAGCGGGTCGCCAGTGCTTTCGTGCCACCGACGTATCACACGCTGCCCGACACCGATCTGGATCACGGCACGCGGCTGGCCGAAAACCCGGCGTTTGCCCGCTGGGTCGCGCGTAACGTGCAGCCGCACAAAGTGGCGGGTTACACCAGCGTAGTCTTGTCGACCAAACCCGGTCAGGCCGCGCCGCCGGGGGACGTGACGCAGTTGCAGATGCTGGCGGTCGCCGATTGGGCGGAGCGCTTCGGTTTCGGCGAGATCCGCATCGCCCATGAGCAAAACATCGTCCTGCCCGATGTGCCGAAAGCCGATCTGTATGCGCTGTGGCAACTGGCGTGCGGGTTAAATCTGGGGACAGCCAACGTCGGCTTGTTGACTGACATCATTGCCTGCCCGGGCGGGGATTTCTGCGCACTGGCCAACGCCAAGTCGATCCCGATCACCCAGGCGATTCAGGCGCGTTTCGACAATCTCGACTACCTGCACGATCTGGGTGACATCAGCCTGAACATCTCTGGCTGCATGAATGCCTGCGGCCATCACCACATCGGCAATATCGGCATCCTCGGCGTCGACAAGAACGGCAGCGAGTGGTACCAGATCACCCTCGGCGGCGCGCAGGGCAAGCACAGCGCGCTGGGCAAGGTCATCGGCCCGTCGTTCAGCGCAGCAGAGGTGCCGCAGGTGATTGAGCGGATCATCGGCACTTTTGTGCGTTATCGCGAGAGTGAGGAATTGTTTGTCGACACTTTGGCGCGGATCGGACTGGAGCCGTTCAAGGAACGTGTGTATCCCAAAGCTCTGGAGGTGTCGGCATGAACAATCTGCTGCGGTTGCAGGAGAGCGTGGCGCAAATAGTCACGGACGATCCGTGGACGCTGGTCCGCGAGCCTGTGTTGGCCAGTGCTTCGGGATTGCTGATTCTGCCTTTGATTCATTGGCTGGAACGGCCTTCGACCCACGCCGTGTGGCTCGGCCCGGATGATGACGTCGAAAGCCTCGTGCCCTGGCTGGCGTCACTGCCCCTGATTGCGCTGGACTTTCCGAGTTTTCGTGACGGTCGCGCCTACAGCCAGGCCTATCTGTTGCGCAGCCGTTTCGGCTGGACCGGGGAATTGCGCGCGATTGGCGACGTGTTGCGTGATCAGCTCAGCCATATGCGCCAGTGCGGGTTCGACAGTTTTGCCGTGCGAGAAGACAAATCGGCTGAGGATGCGCTGAAGGGGTTGGCAGGGATGAGCGTGCTGTATGGCCGCTCGGTCATCGAGCCGCGCCCGTTGTTTCGTAGACGCTAATGAATCAAAAGATCGCAGCCTTCGGCAGCTCCTGCATGGGAACGCAGCTCTTGTAGGAGCTGCCGAAGGCTACGATCTTTTGATCTTGGCCATACCGGGGAAACCCCTAGAACCCTGGCTCATTCGGGATTTTTCCTTGGGTCGATGGTGGCCTTTTGGTAGAGTCGCCGTCGCCAGCGGGTTTTCGGCTGGACGGTAGAATCGAAGAAGGGAGTCTGATCAGTGAGTCCGGGCAAGAAAATCCTGGGCCTCACCGCGTTGCTTTTGATGCTGACGCTGTGGGCCAGTTACTTTTATGTATTCAATCAAAACCGCGACGGCCAACTCGGCGGTGTCGGTGAAAGCACCGCGTGGTGTGGCACGCCGCCGT